>NZ_LEKG01000369.1:0-1150 GCF_001029515.1 Micromonospora sp. RV43
GGGATGCGGCAGGCTGGGGGCATGCGCCTGGCGACCTGGAACGTCAACTCGGTGAAGGCCCGCCTGCCCCGGCTGCTCGACTGGCTGGCCACCACGAAGCCCGACGTCGTGTGCCTGCAGGAGACCAAGTGCCCCGACGGGGCGTTCCCGGTCGCCGAGGTGGGCGAGCTGGGCTACGAGGTGGCCAGCCACAGCGACGGGCGGTGGAACGGCGTCGCCGTGCTGTCCCGGGTCGGGCTGGCCGACGTGACTGTCGGCTTCCCGGGCGAACCCGGGTTCCCCGAGCCCGAGGCCCGCGCCATCTCGGCCACCTGCGACGAGCTGCGGGTCTGGTCGGTGTACGTGCCGAACGGCCGCGCGCCGGACGACCCGCACTACGCGTACAAGCTGGCCTGGTTCGCGGCGCTGCGCGACGCCCTCGAATCGGAGGTGGCCGGCGCGCTGCCGGTGGCCGTCTGCGGTGACTTCAACGTGGCGCCCACCGACGCCGACGTCTGGGATCCCGCGCTGTTCGTCACCTCCACCCACGTCACCCCGGCCGAGCGGGCCGCGCTGGCCGCGTTGCGTGACCTGGGACTGGAGGACGTGGTGCCGACGCCGATGAAGGGGCCGCACCCGTTCACGTACTGGGACTACCGGGCCGGGATGTTCCACCAGAACAAGGGCATGCGGATCGACCTGGTGTACGCGAGCGCCTCGTTCGCCCGCGCGGTCCGCTCCGCGTACGTGGACCGGGAGGCCCGCAAGGGCAAGGGCCCCTCCGACCACGCCCCGATCGTGGTCGACGCGGACCTGACACCGGCCGTCGAGACGTTCTGAGGGCAGCGCTCGTTAGGGTGGACACATGGCTGTCGTGAAGATCAACGCGATCGACGTCCCGTCCGGCGCCGGCGAGGAGCTGGAGAAGCGGTTCGCGGCCCGGGCCGGCGCGGTGGAGAACTCCCCCGGTTTCCTCGGCTTCGAGCTGCTGCGCCCGGTCGCCGGGGACACCCGCTACTTCGTGTACACGCGCTGGGAGACCGAGGAGGCGTACCAGGCGTGGGCGCAGGGCCCGTCGCGGGCCGCGCACGCCGAGGGCGGCGAACCCCGCAAGCCCGTCGCCACCGGCGCCACCCTGCTGGAGTTCGAGGTCGTCCAGCAGGTCCCCGCC
>NZ_LEKG01000066.1:0-35354 GCF_001029515.1 Micromonospora sp. RV43
GGAACGGGCAGGAGCGGGGAACGGGTCAGGGGCGGGGGGCGGCTTCGGTGGTGGTGGAGCCGTCCAGCGCGGCCAGGATCGCCTCGGCCGTACGCCTGCCCACCCCCGGCACCTCGGTGATCTCCTCCACCGTCGCGGACGACAGCCGCTTCAGTGAGCCGAAGTGCCGCAGCAGCGCCTTGCGGCGTACCTCGCCGAGGCCGGGGACGTTGTCCAGCGCCGACTCGGTCATCCGCTTGGAGCGCCGCTGCCTGTGGAACGTGATGGCGAAGCGGTGCGCCTCGTCGCGGACCCGTTGCAGCAGGTAGAGCGCCTCGGAGGTGCGCGGCAGGATCACCGGGAACTCGTCGTCGGGCAGCCAGACCTCCTCCAGCCGCTTCGCCAGCCCGCACAGCGCCACGTCGTCGATGCCCAGCTCGGCGAGCGCCTTCGCGGCGGCGGCGACCTGGGGCGGACCACCGTCGACCACGACGAGCTGCGGTGGGTACGCGAACTTGCGCGGCCGCCCGGTGGTCGGGTCGATGCCGGGCCGGTCGGGGTCGGAGGCGGTCTCCTCGCCCAGCTCACCGGTCTCGGCGCGGGCGTCGAGGTAGCGGGCGAAGCGCCGCCGCAGCACCTCGGACATGGCCGACAGGTCGTCGGTGGCGCCGCGCACGATGAACCGGCGGTATTCGCTCTTGCGGGGCAGCCCGTCCTCGAACACGACCATGCTGGCGACCACGTCGGTGCCCTGGATCTGGGACACGTCGAAGCACTCGATGCGCAGCGGTGAGGTGTTCATGGCGAGCGCGTCGGCGATCTCGTCGAGCGCCTGGCTGCGGGTGGTCAGGTCACCGGCCCGCTTGAGCTTGTGCCGGGCCAGCGCGTCCCTGGCGTTGCGCTCGACGGTCTCCAGCAGCGACCGCTTGTCGCCGCGCTGCGGCACCCGCAGCGACACCCGGCTGCCCCGGCGGGCGGTGAGCCAGTCGGCGAGCGCGTCGGCGTCGCCTGGTAGCTCGGGGACGAGCAGCTCGCGGGGCACGTCGGCCTCGCCCTGCTCGCCGCCGTACACCTGGGTGCAGAAGTGGTGCACGAGGTCGCCGGTGGTCAGCTCCTCGGTCTTCTCCACCACCCAGCCGCGCTGGCCGCGCACCCGGCCGCCGCGGACGTGGAAGACCTGCACGGCGGCTTCGAGCGGGTCGTCGGCGAACGCGACCACGTCGGCGTCGGTGCCGTCGCCGAGCACCACCGTCTGCTTCTCCATCGCCCGGCGCAGCGCCGCGACGTCGTCGCGCAGCCGGGCGGCCCGCTCGAACTCCAGCTGCTCGCTGGCGTCGAGCATCTCCTTCTCCAGCCGCCGGACCATGCTGTCGGTGCGGCCGGCCATGAAGTCGCAGAAGCCGTCGACGATCTCCCGGTGCTGTTCGGCGGTGACGCTGCCGACGCACGGCGCCGAGCACTTGCCGATGTAGCCGAGCAGGCAGGGCCGGCCGACCTGGCCGGCCCGCTTGAACACCCCGGACGAGCAGGTCCGCGCCGGGAAGACCCGCAGCAGCAGGTCGAGCGTCTCGCGGATGGCCCAGGCGTGGGAGTACGGCCCGAAGTAGCGCACACCCTTGCGCTTCACGCCTCGCATCACCTGCAACCGGGGGTATTCCTCGTCGAGCGTGACCGCGAGGTAGGGGTACGACTTGTCGTCGCGGTAGCGGACGTTGAACCGGGGGTCGTACTGCTTGATCCAGGTGTATTCCTGCTGGAGCGCCTCGACCTCGGTGGCGACGGTGATCCAGTCGACCGACTCGGCGGTGAACACCATCTGCCGGGTGCGCTGGTGCAGGCCGACCGGGTCGGCGAAGTAGGAGTTGAGCCGGCTGCGCAGGTTGCGCGCCTTGCCGACGTAGATCACCCGGCCGGTGCCGTCGCGGAAGCGGTAGACCCCTGGCGACTCCGGGATGGTGCCGGGCGCGGGACGGTAGGTCGAGGGGTCAGCCACGGCGTCAAGCCTAGTCCGCACCCCTGACACACGACCGTCACCGCGCCCCCGCCGACGACCGGCCGGCGGGGGCGCGGAACGGGTCAGGCCAGCGTGATCTGGTCGCCGTCGACCTTGATCTCCTTCGCCGCGAGCGGCTTCGTGGCCGGGCCACCTTTGACCGAGCCGTCGACGATCGAGAACCGGCTGTTGTGGCACGTGCAGTTGATCGTGCCGCCGTCGACGTTCGACACCGGGCAGCGCTGGTGCGTGCAGATCGGGTCGAACGCCTTGAACTGGCCGGCCTCGGGCTGGGTGATCACCACGCCCTGGCTGGCGAAGACGGCGCCGCCGCCCACCGGGATGTCCGAGGTGCGCGCCAGCGCGCTGCCGCCGTCCCGGTCGCCGCCGCCGGCGTCGCCGGTCGCGGTGGCGCCGGGCGGGCCACCGCTGGTCGGTGCGAGGCCCGGGGACGCGTCGTCGTCGCTGCCGCAGCCCGCGAGCACCACGGCCGCGCCGATCGCTCCGGCTCCGGTGAGCAGGGTACGGCGGCTCTGGGTGACCGGTCGGGTCAGCGCCTGATCATCACTCATATCCGGCCTTTCTCTCGGCTTACTGCGGAAACACGCACCAGCGTGGGGCACGGTTCATACTGGCGCGTCACAGACCGGGCACCGACGGCCCGGCCTGCGAAAACGCGTACCGGATGGGTCAGCGCGCCCCGGCGGGGACCTTGCGGGTCCGCGACTTGGCGCTGCCGTTGGCCTTGGCCGCCCGGGTGGTGGCCGCCTTGGCGCCCTTGGCCTCGCCGTCGAGCTTGAGGATCGGCCGCAGGAACTGCCCGGTGTGGCTCTCCGGCACCTCGGCGACCTCCTCCGGCGTGCCGGTGGCGAGCACGGTGCCGCCCCGGTGGCCGCCCTCGGGGCCCATGTCGATGAGCCAGTCGGCCGTCTTGATCACGTCGAGGTTGTGCTCGATGGTGATGACCGTGTTGCCCTTGTCGACCAGGCCCTCCAGCACCATCAGCAGCTTGCGGATGTCCTCGAAGTGCAGGCCGGTGGTGGGCTCGTCGAGCACGTAGACGGTGCGGCCGGTGGAGCGCTTCTGGAGTTCGGAGGCGAGCTTGACGCGCTGCGCCTCACCGCCGGACAGCGTCGGAGCGGGCTGGCCGAGGCGGACGTAGCCGAGGCCGACGTCGACGAGCGTCCTGAGGTGCCGGTGGATGGCCGGGATGGCGGAGAAGAACTCGGCCGCCTCCTCGATCGGCATGTCCAGCACCTCGGCGACCGTCTTGCCCTTGTAGTGCACCTCGAGCGTCTCGCGGTTGTAGCGCGCGCCCTTGCACACCTCGCAGGGGACGTAGACGTCCGGCAGGAAGTTCATCTCGATCTTGATCGTGCCGTCACCGGAGCACGCCTCGCAGCGCCCGCCCTTGACGTTGAACGAGAACCGGCCCGGGCCGTACCCGCGCACCTTGGCCTCGGTGGTCTCGGCGAAGAGCTTGCGGATGTGGTCCCAGACACCGGTGTACGTGGCGGGGTTGGAGCGCGGCGTCCGCCCGATCGGCGACTGGTCCACACCGACGACCTTGTCCACGTTCTCCAGGCCGGTGATCCGGGTGTGCCGGCCGGGCACCAGCCGGGCGCCGTTGATCTGGTTGGCGAGCACGGTGTAGAGGATGTCGTTCACCAGCGTCGACTTGCCCGAGCCGCTGACACCGGTGACCGCGATGAGCTGGCCGAGCGGGAAGCTCACGGTGAGGTTGCGCAGGTTGTGCTCGCGCGCGCCGTGCACCACCAGCTCGCGCCCCGGCGTCTGCGGCCGGCGGGCGGCCGGCGTCGGGATGGACTTCCGCCCGGCCAGGTACGCCCCGGTGACCGACTCGGTGTTGTCCAGCAGCGCCGGCACCGACCCGCTGTGCACGATCTTGCCGCCGTGCTCGCCCGCGCCCGGGCCGATGTCGACGATCCAGTCCGCCACCCGGATGGTGTCCTCGTCGTGCTCGACCACGATCAGCGTGTTGCCCAGGCCGCGCAGCCGCAGCAGCGTCTCGATGAGCCGGTGGTTGTCGCGCTGGTGCAGGCCGATCGACGGCTCGTCGAGCACGTAGAGCACGCCGACCAGGCCGGAGCCGATCTGGGTGGCCAGCCGGATGCGCTGGGCCTCACCGCCGGAGAGCGTGCCGGCCGGGCGGTCCAGCGAGAGGTAGTCCAGACCGACGTCGAGCAGGAACTTCAGCCGGGCGTTGATCTCCTTGAGGACCCGCTCGGCGATCATCTTCTGCCGGTCGGTCAGCTCGATGCCGGCGAGCAGGTCGGCCGCCTCGCCGACGGAGAGGTTGCAGACCTCGGCGATGCTCTTGCCGGCCAGGGTGACCGCGAGCACCTCCGGCTTGAGCCGGGTGCCGCCGCAGGCCGCGCAGGGCACGTCCCGCATGTAGCCCTCGTACTTGTCCCGGGACCACTCCGACTCGGTGTCGGTGTGCCGGCGCTCGATCCACTGCACCACGCCCTCGAAGCCGGTGTAGTAGGAGCGCTCACGGCCGTACTTGTTGCGGTAGCGCACGTGCACCTGGTCGTCGGAGCCGTGCAGGATCGTCTTCTGCGCCCGCGACGGCAGCGCCCGCCACGGGGTGTCGATGTCGAAGTGCTCGGCCTCGCCGAGCGCCTCCAGCAGCCGCAGGAAGTATTCGAGGTTGTGGCCGGTGGCCCAGGGCTGGATCGCGCCCTCGCGCAGCGTGCGCTCCGGGTCGGGGATGACCAGCTCGGGGTCCACCTCCTTCTTGGTGCCGAGGCCGGTGCACTCCGGGCAGGCGCCGTACGGGGCGTTGAAGGAGAAGACGCGGGGTTCCAGATCCTCGATCGCGAGGGGGTGGTCGTTCGGGCAGGCCAGGTGCTCGGAGTAGCGGCGCTCCCGGGCCGGGTCGTCCTCCGGCAGGTCGACGAAGTCGAGCAGCACCAGGCCGCCGGACAGGCCGAGCGCGGCCTCGACCGAGTCGGTCAGCCGCTGCTTGGCACTCGGCTTGACGCTGAGCCGGTCGATCACCACCTCGATGGTGTGCTTCTCCTGCTTCTTGAGCTTCGGCGGCTCGGTCAGCGCGTGCACCACGCCGTCGACCCGGGCGCGGGCGTAGCCCTTGGCCTGGAGTTCGGCGAACAGGTCGACGTACTCGCCCTTGCGGCCGCGCACCACCGGCGCGAGCACCATGAACCGGGTGCCCTCGGCCATGGCCAGGACGCGGTCGACGATCTGCTGCGGGCTCTGCTTGGAGATCCGCTCGCCGCAGATCGGGCAGTGCGGCTCGCCGATGCGGGCGAACAGCAGGCGGAGGTAGTCGTAGACCTCGGTGATCGTGCCGACGGTGGAGCGCGGGTTGCGCGAGGTGGACTTCTGGTCGATGGAGACGGCGGGACTGAGGCCCTCGATGAAGTCGACGTCGGGCTTGTCCATCTGGCCGAGGAACTGCCGGGCGTACGACGACAGCGACTCGACGTAGCGGCGCTGGCCCTCGGCGAAGATGGTGTCGAACGCCAGGCTCGACTTGCCCGAACCGGAGAGCCCGGTGAAGACGATCAGGGCGTCCCGGGGCAGGTCGAGACTGACGTCACGCAGGTTGTGCTCGCGCGCGCCACGGATGATCAGTCGGTCGGCCACGGTGCGTGTGCTCCCGGAAGAAGAATATGAGGCGGATCTGTGCACCAGACGCCGGGTCTGGGTGGTTTTCACAGGTTGTCGGGCGCAGAAAAGACGCCTCGGCAACTCTAGCCCCGACGTATGACAACTTCCGTCGCGCGAACATTCCCCCAGCTCAGGCCGGTCGGGCGGGAACCACGCAGGTCCACCCGACCGGCCCGGGCCGGCTCAGAATGCCCCTGGTGCGGGCGGGGTCGCCGGACGTCCGGTGCGTCGCCGCCCGGCCCGCCATCCGCCCCGCCGTTCGGCTGCCAGCCGGGCCGCGCGGCGACCGCCCTCGTGCTCGATCTCCCGCTGCAACCGGCGCCAGCTCTCCCAGCGGCGCACCGGCAGCTCGCCGTCGTCCATCGCAGCCCGCACCGCGCAGCCCGGCTCGGCGTCGTGGGCGCAGTCGGCGTACCGGCAGCCGGCCGCCAGCTCGGTGATGTCGGCGAACGCCCGGTCCAGGCCGGCCGCGCCGTCGAGCAGGCCGACCGCCCGCACGCCCGGGGTGTCCAGCACCGCTCCCCCACCCGGCAGCGGCACCAGCGACCGCCAGGTGGTGGTGTGCCGGCCCTTGCCGTCGACCCGGCGGATCGCCTGGGTGCGCATCACGTCCGCCCCGGCCAGCGCGTTGACCAGGCTCGACTTGCCGGCGCCGGAAGGGCCGAGCAGGCCGAGCGTGCGCCCCGGGGCGACGTGCCGGCGCAGCGGCGCCAGGCCGGTGCCCCGCTCCGCGCTGACCGGCAGCACCGGCACCCCCGGCGCGAGGTCGGCCAGTTGCCGGGCCACCGCCGCCGGGTCGGCGGCCAGGTCGGCCTTGGTGAGCACGACGAGCGGCTCCGCCCCGGATTCGTGCACCAGGGAGAGCAGCCGTTCGATCCGCGCGGCGTCCGGTTCCGGGTGCACCGGCTCGACCACCGCGGCGGCGTCGAGGTTGGCGGCCAGCACCTGGCCGCTGGCGTCCTTGCCCGCGGTGCGCCGCACCAGCGCGGTACGCCTCGGCAGCACCGCCTCCACCGTGACCGGGCCGTCCGGCCAGGTGGACAGCAGCACCCAGTCACCCGCGCAGGGCAGCGCGGTCAGGTCGCGGGCGGCGGCGGACAGCACGCCGCCGCCGAGGCTGGCCCGCACCGGCCCCTGCGGGCACAGCACGGTACAGACGCCCCGGTCCACCCGGGCGACCCGCCCGGGACGGTGGCCGGCGCGCCGGTCGAGATGGGCCGCCCAGCCGGCGTCCCAGCCGAGGGCGGTCAGATCGAGAGTCATGGTGTCCTCATCGGTGTCGAGGGGAGGTACGGCGGAACACACGCGCTGCGACCGGCATGCGCACCACCTCCCCTCCGACTCCCGGTGCCGCGTACCCGACGACGTGGAGCCCGGCGCGTCCGGCGCCGGCGGCGATGTCGTCGGCCCCGACGGTAGGTGGCACGCCGACGCGCCGAAAGCGATTTCCCCCCGGGCACGGCCCGGTCCGGCCCGCTAGGGTCGGACGGGTGAGAACGCGATGACCGCCGACCCCCTGCTGCTGACCGGCGCGCTGGCCGAGGCGAACGACCGGCTGCTGCGTACCGTGTCCGGTCTGACCGCCGCGGACGTCGCGGCGCCCTCGCTGCTGCCGGGCTGGACCCGCGCGCACGTGCTCACCCACCTGGCCCGCAACGCCGACGGGTTCGTCAACCTGCTCACCTCGGCGCGCACCGGCGAGGAGATCCCGATGTACGCCTCGGCGCAGGCCCGCGCCGACGACATCGACGCCGGCGCCGACCGCGGCCCGGCCGACCTGCTGGACGACGTACGCCGCAGCGGCCAGCGCTTCGACGCGGCGGTCGCGGCGATGCCCGTGGACGCCTGGGGCGCCACGGTGCAGACCCGGCGCGGCCCGTGGCCGGCGGCGATGCTGGTCTGGGGACGGCTGCGCGAGGTCGAGGTGCACCACGTCGACCTGGCGGCCGGTTACCGGCCCGCGGACTGGCCGGAGGCGTTCGCCCAGCGGCTGCTGCACGAGGTGGTGACCGGGCTGGCCGGCAACCCGGCCGCACCGGCCATGGTGCTGCGTTTCGACGGCGCGGCGTCCGAACTCGTCGTGGGTGACCCGGAGGGGGCGCCCACGGTCACCGGCCCCGCGCCGGAACTCGCCGCCTGGCTGACCGGCCGGGGCGCGGGCGAGCTGCTCACCGTCGAACCCGACGGCCCCCTGCCGAACCCACCGGAATGGATCTGAACATCGTCATGACCTACACCGGAGACGTCACGCCCGGCGGTCCGCCGGCCCTGCGCGAGCTCGACCGGCTCACCGTCACCAAGCTGTCGGTGGGCCCGATGGACAACAACGCCTATCTGCTGCGCTGCAACGCCACCGGCGAGCAGGTGCTGATCGACGCCGCGAACGAGGCGCCGCGCCTGCTGGAGCTGGTCGGCGACGGCGGGCTGGCCGCCGTGGTGACCACCCACCAGCACATGGACCACTGGGTCGCGCTGGAGGAGGTGGTGGCCAAGACCGGGGCGCGCGCGCTGGTGCACGCCGACGACGCCGAGGGCCTGCCCATCGAGGCCGAGCGGCTCGCCGACGGCGACACGGTGCCGGTCGGTGACTGCGGGCTGGAGGTCATCCACCTGCGCGGGCACACACCGGGCTCGATCGCGCTGCTCTACCGCGACCCGGCCGGCACCCCGCATCTTTTCACTGGAGATTCACTTTTTCCGGGCGGAATCGGTAACACGGACCAGGATCCGGAGCGCTTCGGCCGGCTCATCGACGACGTCGAGGCCAAGCTGTTCGACCGGCTGCCGGACGACACCTGGTTCTACCCGGGCCACGGCAAGGACAGCACCATCGGCGCCGAGCGGCCCGCGTTGCCGCAGTGGCGCGCCCGCGGCTGGTGAGGACGCCCGGCCCGGCCTCCCCCGTGACGGCCGGGCCGGGCGCGGTCAGGCGGTGAGCGCCCGCAGCCGGCGCCGGGTGGCGAGCAGCACCGGGCCGGCCAGCAGCAGCCCGACCGCCATGGTCAGCACCGTGGGGTTGAGCGCCCCGGGGAGCAGGCCGGTCAGCGCCCGCGCGGCGAGCCCCAGCGCCACGTAGAGCCCGGCCCACGCGGTCGCCCCGGCCGCCGCGCAGACCAGGAACCGCCGGTACGACATCCGCAGCCCGCCCGCGGCCAGCGGCAGCAACGCGTTGAACACCGGCAGGAACGGCGCCACCAGCACGATCCGTCCTCCGCCGCGGTGCAGCAGCGTCTCGGCTGCGGCCCAGCGGGACTCGCCGATCCAGCCGCCCACCCGGCTGTCCCGCAGCCGCCCGCCCCAGCGCCGGCCGGCGAAGAAACTCAGCGACCAGCCGGCCAGGCAGCCCGTGACCACCGCCGCGACGGTGAGCGCCCCACCGGCCGGACGACCTGCGCCGACCGCGGCCAGGACCGCGGCGTCGCCGGGCACCAGCACCCCGATCAGGGGTACGGCGTCGGCGAGCATGACCACGCCGAGCAGCCCCATCAACAGGGTGGTGGGCAGCTCACCGGCGGCGGCCACGAGTTCGTTCATGAGCTGCACGCTATGCGGCGGCGGCACGCGGGCGCATCGGGCATGATCCCCCAGTGGTCCCCGACACCCGGCCGGGGAGACCCCTAGGGTCAGCCGGCTCATCGGGGCCGGAGCACCTGCACCCGGCGTACCGGGGAGTCGACCGAGGGTTCGGTGGTCGGCACCGGGTAGCTCGCCACCAGTTCCAGCCCGTCCGGCGGCAGGTGGCCCCGGTCCGGGTCACCGACCAGCACCTGCACGCCGTGTGCGGCGCAGCGCCGCAGGTAGGGCAGGACCCGGGCGGCCAGGCCCGCGTCGTAGAGCGCGTCCCCTGCCACCAGCAGGTCGGCGCCGGTCACCCCGTCGAGCAGGTCGGCGCCGTCGGCTGTGACCCGGACCCGGTTGGCCCGGGCGTTGACGGTGACCGCCGCCACCGCGTACGGGTCGATGTCGTTGGCGATGACCTGGTCGGCACCGGCGAGCGCGGCGGCGATGGCGACCAGCCCCGAGCCGGCGCCCAGGTCGAGCACCCGCCGCCCGGCGGCCAGCTCCGGGTGGTCCAGCAGGTGCCGGGCGAGCGCCTGGCCACCGGCCCAGACCGACGCCCAGTACGGCGGCGGCAGCGACCGCCCGGCGGCGGCCTCCATCCGGGCCCACCACAGGATGGCGTCCTCGGCCAGGTACAGGCGCACCTCCGGCACGAACGGCGTACCGACCAGGCGCAGGCGGTCCGGGCCCCCGCCGGGCGCCGCGATCTCCTGCTCCAGGTCGGCCAGAGCCGTCTGCCTGCTCATCGGGGCAAGCATGCCGTGCCCGGCCCGACGGCGGGGTCTTTTTCCGGTCGCGCACGTATTCACGGGCGCGCCGCGCGCTTCCGGCAGCGGATTCCGGTCCGGACGGTTACTGTCAGGGTGGTACAGGGCGATCACCGGCCGCGGAGCCGGTGCTCGCTCGCATTGAACAGGGAGAGACGCATGGCAACCGGCACGGTCAAGTGGTTCAACTCGGAAAAGGGCTTCGGCTTCATCGAGCAGGACGGCGGAGGCCCGGACGTGTTCGTCCACTACTCGGCCATCCAGAGCAGTGGCTACCGCGAGCTGAACGAGGGCCAGAAGGTCGAGTTCGAGGTGACCCAGGGGCAGAAGGGCCCGCAGGCGGACAACGTTCGTCCGATGTAACGCGTGCCGGTGGCGGCGGTCGGGCTCCGACCGCCGCCGCAGTGCATCCTCAGAACGGGGCGGCCGGCAGGTCGCGCCGTTTCCGTAGTGGCCCGGCCAGCAGGATCAGCGGGGTCAGCGCCAGCCAGGCGGTCATCACCCGGATCGCGCCGCCCGGCCCCCACGCCGCGCCCAGCGCCCCGGCGAGCAGGGCGGCCAGCGGAATCGTCCCGTAGTTGAGCAGCTGCATGCTCACCGTGACGCGGCCGAGCAGCCGGTGCGGCGTGTACGTCTGCCGGAAGCTGCCCTTGACCACGTTGCCGACGGCGACGCCGAGGCTCACCAGGATCCCGCCGAGCACCAGCCAGCCGGTGCGCGCGCCGGGCCCGGCGAGCGGGATCAGCAGCGCGGGCGGGCCGGTGAGGGCACCGGCGACCAGCAGCGTCCGGGCGCTGCCGAGCCGCCGGGACAGGCGGGCGGCCAGCGCGGCGCCGATCACGCCGCCGAGGCTGGCGAGTCCGATCAGGAGGCCGACCAGCCCGGCGGGCAGCTCCGCCGAGCGGACCAGGAACACCACGAGCACGGCCTGGTAGCCGGTGAGCCCGATGTTGCTGGCCGCCCCGAAGACCGTCAGCACCCGCAGGTACGGGTCGCGGACGACGAACCGCAGCCCGGCGGCGACCTCGCGGCGCAGCGACGTCGTCCCGGCGGGACGGTGCGGCCGGGGTTCGGCCGCGCGGATGCGGCGCAGGCACAGCGCGGAGAGCAGGAAGCTCAGCGCGTCCAGCGCCACCGCGGCCACCGCGCCGACGAGCTGGGCGACCAGGCCGGCCAGCCCGGGCCCGACCAGGTAGCTCGCGGTCTGGGTGGCGTGCAGGCGGGCGTTGGCCTCGGGCACCTGCCCGGGACGCAGCAGCGTGGGCAGGTAGACCTGGTCGGCGGTCTCGAAGAAGACCCGGGCCAGTCCGGCGCCCAGCGCCACGACCAGCAGGTGGCCGACGGTGAGCAGGCCGAGCAGGGCGGCCACCGGCACGCTCGCGAACAGCGCGGCGGCGACCAGGTCGGCGGCGATCATCACGGGCCGGCGGCGGACGCGGTCGACCCACGCGCCGACCGGCAGCCCGGCGAGCAGCCACGGCAGCCACGCCGCCGCGGTGAGCACCGCCACCTGGAACGTGGTCGCGTCGAGCACCGCGACCGCGACCAGCGGCAGCGCCACGACGGTCATGTTGTTGCCCACGGCGCTGACCGTGTGGGCGGTCCAGAGCAGCCGGAAGTCGCGGTGCCGGAACAAGCCGCCGGGCGGCGCGTCGACCGGGCCGGACGTCCGCGCGGTGGCGGTCACGGCCGGCCCGGGACGCCGTGGGCGAACACGAAGACCGGTTCGCGGCGGCGCCCGTCGTCGGGCACCGTCCGGTCGGCCCACCGGGCCAGCAGCTCGATCACCTCGCGGCTGAGTTCGGCCAGCTCGTCCGGGGTCAGGTGCAGCCACTTGTCGGTGCTGAACGGCCCTTCGCCCCACGCGGCGTGCGCCTCGTCGGGCGCCGCCTGCCAGGCGCGGACCAGCTCGGCGTGCCGCTCCAGGTTGAGTGAACTGGCCGCGTCGGCCACCACCCGGGCCGCCGGGTCGTCGTCGAAGTCGCTGTTGGACCAGCGCACCCCCCGGTCGCGCAGCCGCCACCAGCGTTCCCGGCGGTCGCGGGCCAGCTCGGGCGCCTCGACCAGCAGGTCCGCGGCGGCGAGCACCTTGAGGTGGTGGCTCACGTTCGCCGGCGCCTGGCCGGTGTGCTCGGCGAGCATGCCGACTGTGCACGGGCCGTACACCTTGAGCACGTCCATGAGCCGGCGGCGCAGTGGGTGGGCGAGCGCGGCGAGCACCCGCGAGTCGGTGACCTGCCGGACGGTGGGCTGTTCCATCCGGCGAGCCTGACATTCGCAAGAGCTGTTGCGCAACATCTCTTGCCGAATGGGCCGGACCGGGGCGCCGCGACACGACGGTCGCGGCGCCGGACGGTCAGGCGGTCAGCCGGCGGGACAGTTCGTCGGCCACGTCCCGGGCGATCTGCGGCGAGATGGCCTCGGCGATCTTCTCCGGCGGCAGCCCGGCCAGCACCCCGGAGACGATCTGCTGCTCGTCGGTGAAGTCCTTGCCGGACAACTCGTTCACCTGCGCCACGAGTGCCGGCCAGGCGCGTAGCATCGCCAGCATCTGCTGCAACGGCGAGTTCGCCATGGGCGGGTTGACCAGCCCGGTGGTGTTCGCCGGCGAGATGAGCCAGTTGCGCAGGTTCTGCAGGTCGGCCAGGACGTCGCCGACCGTACGGCTCTTCGAGCCGGTGTTCCCGATGAGCTTGTCGGTCTGTTCCATGTCGTCCTCCGGTTTCACGACGGCGATCATCCCGATCGCGGTGAGGTAGCGGCGGAACAGCGGGGTCTGGTCCCGCCCCGCCTTTGTGGAGTCGCGGAAGAAGCTGAAGTGGGTGTGGAACAGGTGGCTGCTGTCGCCGCCGGTCCGCCGTCCCAGCCGGTCCCAGCGGCGCACCGTCCGCCCGTCCGGGGAGTAGATGATCTCCCGGATGTCCCGGGTGTCGGCCGCGTTCGCGGCGCACTGCGCCACCATCCAGGCGGAGAAGGTCCGCAGGTTGTGCGTGCCGCCGCCGGAGCGGACCGAGAACGTGCCGACGTCCAGCGCTGACGCGTACAACGTGAGCCCGGACCGGTCCCGGCTGGACTCCACCACCGAGTAGTCGTTCGTGACGACCCGGTCGGAGCCGCAGTGGTAGCCGCCGCGGTGGTTCACGTCGCCGACGATGCCGACCTCCGCCGGTTCCAGGTCGTCGGCGCGTACGGCGTTCTTGTCGACGTTGAGATAGGTGAGTAACAGGTTCCGGACGGCCAGCAGGTTCGCCGGGGCCGACGTCATGGCAGCTCCCCTTCCGATCGATGACCGGCGAGGGCACGACAATCACACCGCGTGATGACATGCGATCCGCGGACGCGCCCCGCCGGATAACTGCACGGCACCGGGCACTTGCTCCGAGCTTAACCACGCTTAGGCAGAAGTGCCCAGCTCAGGGGCATTTTTTTGAACTATCAGCCCGCTGTGGACGGTGCCGGCACGAGCGGCAGCACCAACACCGAGGGATGCTCACGATCGTGGAGGATCTCCCGCCAGCCAGCACGGAGGGTCACAGCGGTGCCGAGCGGCTCACCGGTGCCGGGGTTGCGCGCGTAGCGGGGGTGGGCGCCACCGGAGACCTGCACCCGCAGCCGGTGCCCGGACGCGAAGCGGTACGCCGTCGGCCAGAGTGTCACCGGCACGGTGACCACTCCGGACGGATCGCGCGGGAACCGCCCGGGCTCGACGCGGACCAGGCCGTCGCAGACGTTCCAGGAGCGCCCGCGCCGGTCCACGTCGCACAGACGCACGAACACGTCCAGGTACGACAGTTCGCTGCGCAGGTGGATCTCGGCGCGTACCGGCCCGGCCACCTCGACCGGGTCGCGCAGCGGCTCGCTGGTGTAGGTGAGCACGTCCGGGCGTGCCTCGACCGGCCGGTTGTCCACCGCGCCGGCCCGCTGGGCCACCAGCAGCGGCCCACCGAGCGACGGGGTGGGGTCGGCCGGGTCGTACCAGATCCGGTCCGGTGCGCCGTGCTCCTGCGGTTCCGGGGCCAGCCCGCCGGCGGATCGCAGGTGCCATCGCGCGGGTGTGGCCGGTGGCGGCCAGTCCGGCAGGTCGCGCCAGCCGCCGCCGTCGCCGCCGACGTGCACCCGTACCGGCGCGCGTTCCGGCCCGGGCCGCCCGGCCAGGTGGGTGTCGAGCCAGTCCAGGCCCTCCCGCAGCGACGCCAGGAGCAGCCCCGGGCTGCCGTGCGTCCACGGCCCGACGACCAGGCGGGTCCGCGTCCCGGCGGCCCGCAGACGGGCGTAGTCGTCGAGCTGGGCCGGCAGGAAGATGTCCTGCCAGCCGCTGACCATCGCCACCGGGGCCCGGACCTCGGTGATCCGGTCGCCGAAGACCCGGGTACGCCAGTAGTCGGCGTCGGGGGTGTGGTGACGCAGCCACTCCTGGAAGAACGGCACCGTCACGCCGGTGGCGACCCGGTCCGCCTCGGCCAGCGGCAGGTGCGCCAGGGCGCGGGCGAGCCGGGGCTGGCCGCGTTTGAGCTCCCACTGCCGGGCCAGCCAGGGCACCGTCTGCGCCTGGAGCAGCTCGGCCCAGGTGAGCACCGTGTCCAGCGCGAACGACTCCCCCGCGTACGTGGAGTCGCGGGTGGCCGACGCGGTCACCACGGCGACCATCGCGCGCAGCTCGTCGCCCGCCTCGGCGGCGAGCGCCCACTGCACGAAGCCCTGGTAGCTGGCGCCGAACATGCCGAACGCGCCGGTCCACCACCGCTGGCGGCGCAGCCAGTCCAGCGTGTCCAGGCCGTCGTCGCGCTCGTGCACGAGCGGCGCGAACTCGCCGCCGGAGCCGAACGTGCCGCGGCACGACTGGATCACCACGTGGAAACCCCGCTCGGCGATCAGGCGACCCAGCAGCCGGATCGGCCCGCCCCGCCCGTACGGGGTGCGGATCAGCACGCACGGCGCGGCGGGCAGACCGGGCGCGTAGTGGTCGGTGCGCAGCGTCACCCCGTCGCGTACCCGGACCGGGATGTCCCGGGTGACGGCGACCCGCCCGGTGCGGGCGGCGGGCAGTCGCAGCGCCGCGGTGGCGGCCCGGGTGACCAGCCGCATGATCAGTCGGCCGGGCCGGAGGCGTCGCCGCGACGGGGAGCGGCGCGGATCTCGTCCCGGTGGGTGCGCATGGAGTGCACCATCTCGGCCATGAACCGGTGCACCACGGCCAGCTCGTCGTCGCTGAAGCGGTCCATCACCTCGTCGGTACGGCGACCCAGCGGCCCGAAGAAGCTCTGCGCCAGCGTCGCGCCGCGGTCGGCGTAGTGCAGGAGGATCTTGCGACGGTCGGCGGTGTCCCGGTCGCGCCGGATGTGGCCGCCGCGTTCCAGCCGGTCGACCAGCGCGGTCACCGAGCCGGAGGAGAGGTTGAGCGCCTCGCCGAGCCGGCCGGGGGTGATCGGGTCGCCCACCAGCTCGGCCTCCATGACCGCGATCAGGGCGTACAGGTCGGTGGCGTTGAGCCCGTGCAGCCCGGCGAACGCGTGCCCGATGTGCTGCGCGTCGACCGAGTAACGACGCAGGTCGTTGGTGATGTCGGCCACCATGCGCCCGCGTGGGTCGTCACGTCGCCGGTACATCCTGTGCGCCGCCACCGCTTGCCGCCACCCCCTGTCGAACAGTTCCGGTTGCAGCATAGAACCACCGCGGATAATCTCGCTCATCAAGATACTCGTTAAGAGAGAATCCCCCGCGACCAATATGTGAGGGCATCAGATGTCTCTGTTCACCCGCGTCGTCCGGGGCCGGCTGGCCGCCTGGCTCACGCTGGCCGCCGCACTCGTCGTCGGCGTGGTCGCCTTCGGGCTACCGAAGCCGGACAATCCGGCGCCCGTCTCCGACACCGGCCTGTCCGTGGAGTGGCAGTCGACGCAGGTCGAGCGGCTCCAGGAGCAGTTGCCCTCCAAGGACGCCCAGACCGCCCTGGTGGTGGTCAGCCGCGCCGACCGGGCCCCGTTGAGCGGGGCCGACCGCCGCGTGCTCGACGGCCTCGGCGGCGGGTTGAGCTCGCTCGCCGCCGGCGGGCGGGTCTCCCCCGCCCAGGTCTCCCCGGACGGCACTGTGGCGCTGGTCGCGGTGCCGCTGTCCACCGAGGGCGGCCCGTCGGCGGTGGTCGACGAGGTGGAGAAGCTCCGCGAGGCCGTCGGTGACCTGCCCGGCGAGCTGACCGTCGAGGTCACCGGCGGGCCCGCGTTCACCGCCGACCTGGGCAAGGTGTTCCAGGGCGCGGACACCACGCTGCTGCTGGTCACCGCCGCCGTGGTGGCGGTGCTGCTGCTCGTCACCTACCGCAGCCCGTTCCTGTGGCTGGTACCGCTGCTGGTGGTGGGCGCCACCGAGCAGATCACGCTGCGCGTGGTGGAGTCCCTCGTCCCCGCCTTCGGCATCTACCTGCCCAGCGGGCAGGTGACCGGCATCGCCAGCGTGCTGGTGTTCGGCGCCGCCACCAACTACGCGCTGCTGCTCATCGCCCGCTACCGGGAGGAACTGCGCCGCGAGGAGGACCGGTTCGCCGCCATGCGGTCGGCGCTGCGCCGCACCGCCGAGCCGATCCTGGCCAGCGGCAGCACCGTCGTCCTCGGCGTGCTCACGCTGCTGCTGTCCGAGCAGGAGACCAACCGGGCGCTCGCCCTGGCCTGCGCCACCGGTGTGATCCTCGCCATGCTCTCCGCCCTGTTCGTGCTCCCCGCCGCGCTGCTGCTGTTCGGCCGGGGCCTGTTCTGGCCGTTCGTCCCCCGCGTCGGCAGCGCCGCCCGCGAGGGCCGGATCTGGGGCCGCCTCGGCGAGCTGGTGGTCCGCCGGCCGCTGCCGGTCGCCGCGCTCGCAGTCCTGCTGCTCGCCGGCCTCGCCCTCGGCGGCCTGGGCATCCGCACCGGGCTGTCCGAGACCGAGCAGTTCAGCGAGAAGCCCGAGGCGGTCGCCGGAGCCGAGACGCTCGCCCGGGCGTTCCCGGCCGGCAGCACCCAGCCGGTCGCGGTGCTCACCACCCCGCAGGCCGCCCAGGCGGTCCTCGCCGCGGCGAGCGGCGTCGACGGGGTCGCCTCGGCGCGGCCCGGCGCCGCCGGGGACCGGGTCGCCCAGATCGACGTGGTGCTCACCGCCGAGCCGGGCAGCGCCGCCTCCGACCGGGCCGTGGTGGCGCTGCGCGACGCCGTGTCCGCCGTACCGGACTCGGCACCGCCCGCCGTGGAGGGCGCGGACGCCCCCGACGGTGCCCTGGTCGGTGGCTCGGTCGCTGCCACCTACGACTCGAACGAGGCCAACACCAAGGACCTCCAGCTGATCCTGCCGCTCATCCTGCTGCTGGTCGGCGCAGTGCTGGTGCTGCTGCTGCGCGGGCTCCTGGCGCCGCTGCTGCTGGTGCTCACAGTCATCGGCTCGTTCTTCGCCAGCCTCGGCGCGGCCTGGTTGCTCTTCGACCACGTGCTGGACTTCCCGGCGCTGGACAGCGGGGTGCTGCTGCTCGCGTTCGTGTTCCTGGTGGCGCTCGGCGTCGACTACAACATCTTCCTGGTCACCCGGGCCCGGGAGGACGCGCGCCGCACCGGCACCCGCGACGGCATGCTGTCGGCGCTGCGGGTCACCGGCGGCGTGATCACCAGCGCGGGCATCCTGCTGGCCGCGGTGTTCGCGGTGCTCGGCGTGCTGCCGCTGATCACGCTCACCCAGATCGGCATCATCGTCTGCATCGGCGTGCTGCTGGACACGCTGCTGGTCCGTACCGTCCTGGTGCCGGCGCTGGCGTTCCTGCTCGGCGACCGGTTCTGGTGGCCCGGGCGGATCACCCGGGACGCCGACGCGCCCGCCGCGACGCCGGCCGAGCCGGTCACCGCACGGGACTGACGACACGGGCGGGGGCCGGCGCGTATGCCGGCCCCCGCCCGTCCGTCCGGTCGCTCAGAAGCTCAGGCACTCGCACTCGGTCATCAGCGCCCGCACGTTGCGCACGTACTGCGGGTTGGGGATGGTCAGCGGCTGATCCTCCCGCGCGACCGCGCCGTGCCCGTAGTTGTAGGCCGCGATCACGGCGTTGAGCAGGCAGGAGTTCAGCTCAGCGGTGCACAGCGAGGCGTCGAGCCGGTAGTCGGACTCGAAGTACATGTCGCCGATGTACTTGGTCAGCCAGGCCAGGTAGGTGCCGCCCAGATAGGCGTTGTCCCGGTAGGCGTCGATGTCGTACGACTGGCCGAAGCGCTGGTTCATCCACTCCGCCGTGGCCGGCATGACCTGCATCAGCCCGACCCCGCCGTCACAGGCGATGATGTTGGACTGCCACCCGCTCTCCTGCCAGGCGGTGGCCTTCAGCAGCGCCGACGGGATGCGGATGTCCGGCGCCGACGTCGGCCAGTACGTCCGCGCCGCCGCGTCGGCGAGCGCCGCCTTCACCTGACTCTGGCCGGCCTTGGTGCCCCGGTAGCTCGGCTTGCAGCCGTCGTCCACCGGCTTCGGCGGCGCCGGTGGCACCTGGGTCTCGGTCGGCGGCTTCGGCCGGGCCAGCGGCGCCGTGGTCGTGCGCGACGGCTTCGCCCGCGGCTTCGGTTTCGCCGACGCGCTCGGGCTGGGCCGGCCGCCCATCGCCGCGACCGCCGGCGGCTCCTCGCTCGGCGCGTCGGCGGGCGCCTCCTGCGGTTGCTCCGCCGGGGCCGCCGTGGGCAGGTCCGCAGCGACCTCCCGGACCGGCCGTTCCTCCTCGCCGCACGCCGTCAGCGTGGCCGCCGCGAGCAGCGCCACCACTGTCACGGCCCACCGGCCGAGTCCTCGCCGCATCGGACCTCCCCGTAGTCCCCCGTCGGCGCACCCTAGCAAGGATCGACGGGTCCGGGGGGTACCCGCGACGCGGACCGGCGGCGCCGGGGCCGGGGCGGCGACTCCCCCGCCACCGCGTCGGCCGGCCGTTCGCCGCGGTCCGCGCCGGCCGGTCGCTCGTCCCGGTCGGCCAGCCGGTCCCGGGTCGCCCACGCCACCACGAAGACGGTCGTCCACGCGAGGCCCAGCAGCACCGCCGTGACGGTGCCGCTCGCCGTACTGAAGCCCAGGTAGAGCCGCGCGCCGGTGACGGTGACCACCCCCGCCGACGCGGCCGTCCACACCGCTGCGCCCACCGGCCAGCGGGCCCCCCGCGACAGCAGCCAGGCGAGCGTGCCGAAGCTCGCGGTCACCACCGCGTTCTGGGTCGGGAACAGGTCACCGGGGCGGTCCGGGCCACCCGGGCCGGTCAGGTCCGCGACGACGACGAGCAGCACCAGCGGCACGGCGGCGCCGACAGTGCCCAGCACGCCGAGCGGGTCGGCCCGCCACGACCGGCCCCGCCGCGCCACCACCGCGGCGACCAGGGCGACCGCGGCGATCAGCACCCAGCCGCGCAGCACCGACACCGCCAGCAGCGCCGTGTCGACCACCCCGGGGGTACGCCGGGCGGCGAACCAGTCGGCGACCAGCCCGTCGAGGACACCCAGCCCGCTGTGCGCGACGACCGCCTCCAGCAGGACCGCCACGGCCAGCCCGGCGACGAACAGCAACGCCAGCCCCAGCGCCAGGTTGATCAGCAGCGTCCAGGCCGGGCCGACCCGCATGGCGACCAGGAAGAACAGCACCCCGTACCGGGCCCGCACCCAGCGCAGCGGCGGCAACGCGGCGGCCCGCGCCGTGAGCGCGCGTACCGGGTCCGGGTTGCGCCCCAGCCAGCGGCCCGCGAGGACCACGGCGAGCAGGCACAGCAGCAGGGCCAGCACCGCGCCGGTGGCCCGGCCGAGCAGCTTCGACACCCGCTCGTACGACTCACCGGCCAGGTAGCCGGCCAGCACCGAGGCGCCGACCCAGCTCGCGACCCCGGCGAGGTTCCACGGCGCGAACCGCCGGTACGGCATCCCCGCCGACCCGGCCAGCCGGGGCGCCAGGGTGCGGGCGAACGCGATCCAGCGGGCCGCGAGGACGCCCCGGCCGCCGAGGCGCTCCAGCAGCGAGTCGGCGCGCCGCCACCGGTGCGCGCCGATCCGGGCACCCACGCCCGAGGCGCGCAGACGGGGGCCGTACCGGCGGCCCGCCCGCCACGCGAGTGTGTCTCCGATCACGGCGGCGGCGGTCATGGCCACCAGCACGGGCGCGAGGCGCAGCGTCCCCGCGTACGCTAGGAAGCCGACCAGAAGCAGGGTCGCCTCGCCGGGCATCAGCAGCCCGACGATCACCGCGGTCTCCGCCGCGACGATCGCCGCGGCGGCCACGTAGATCAGCAGGGGCGGCAGCTCCTGCAGCCAGCTCAGCAGGTCAGGCATCGGACACCCCGCACGGGTGTCAGCATGCCAGTCGCTGGAACGGTCGGCACAGCACTTTCGACGCAGATCCGGGTTGTCTCGGGGTGACCCCGAGGCGTGCCCCGGCAACCGCAGACAGGAGTATGGAGGGTATGCAGCTACGCACCGACCTCCGCAACGTCGCCATCATCGCCCACGTCGACCACGGCAAGACGACCCTGGTCGACGCCATGTTGCGGCAGGCCGGCGCCTACGGCGCCCGTGGTGAGACCACCGAGCGGGTCATGGACTCGATGGACCTCGAGCGCGAGAAGGGCATCACCATCCTCGCCAAGAACACCGGCGTGCGGTACCTGCCGGCGGACGGCTCGGAGGCCGTCACCATCAACATCATCGACACCCCCGGTCACGCCGACTTCGGCGGCGAGGTCGAGCGCGGCCTGACCATGGTCGACGGTGTCGTGCTGCTCGTCGACGCCAGCGAGGGTCCGCTCCCGCAGACCCGGTTCGTGCTCCGCAAGGCGCTGCGCGCCCGGCTGCCGATCATCCTGGTGATCAACAAGGTGGACCGTCCGGACGCCCGGATCAAGGAGGTCGTGGACGACACCTACGAGCTGTTCCTCGACCTGGACGCCGACGAGGAGCAGATCGACTTCCCGATCGTCTACGCCTGCGCCCGCGACGGCATCGCCTCGCTGACCCAGCCCGCCGACGGCGCGGTCCCGGACGACAGCAGCAGCCTGGAGCCGCTGTTCCGCACCCTGCTGGACACCATTCCCGCGCCCGCGTACGACGAGGGCGCGCCGCTGCAGGCGCACGTCACCAACCTCGACGCCTCGCCGTTCCTGGGCCGGCTCGCGCTGTGCCGGGTCCGCCAGGGCACGATCAGCAAGGGCCAGACCGTGGCCTGGTGCCGCACCGACGGCAGCACCCAGCGGGTACGCATCTCCGAGCTGCTGATGACCGAGGGCCTGGAGCGCAAGCCGGCCGAGTCCGCCGGGCCGGGCGACATCATCGCCGTCGCCGGCATCCCGGAGATCATGATCGGGGAGACGCTCGCCGACGCCGAGAACCCGGTGCCGCTGCCGCTGATCACCGTGGACGAGCCGGCCATCTCGATGACCATCGGCACCAACACCTCGCCGCTCGTCGGCCGGGTCAAGGGCGCCAAGGTCACCGCCCGGATGGTCAAGGACCGGCTCGACAAGGAGCTGATCGGCAACGTGTCGCTGCGGGTGCTGCCCACCGAGCGGCCGGACGCCTGGGAGGTGCAGGGCCGCGGCGAGCTGGCCCTGGCGATCCTGGTCGAGCAGATGCGCCGCGAGTCCTTCGAGCTGACCGTCGGCAAGCCGCAGGTCGTCACCAAGGAGATCGACGGCAAGACCTGCGAGCCGGTCGAGCGGCTGACCATCGACTCCCCGGAGGAGTACCTGGGTGCGATCACCCAGCTCCTGGCCACCCGCAAGGGCCGGATGGAGCAGCTGGTCAACCACGGCACCGGCTGGATCCGGATGGAGTGGCTGGTCCCGGCGCGCGGCCTGATCGGCTTCCGGACCGAGTTCCTCACCGAGACCCGCGGCACCGGCATCCTGCACCACGTCTTCGAGTCGTACGAGCCGTGGTTCGGCGAGCTGCGCACCCGCAACAACGGGTCGCTGGTCGCCGACCGGGCCGGGGCGGTCACCGCGTTCGCGATGACCAACCTCCAGGAGCGCGGCCAGCTCTTCGTCGAGCCGGGCACCGAGGTGTACGAGGGCATGATCGTCGGCGAGAACTCCCGCTCCGACGACATGGACGTCAACATCACCAAGGAGAAGAAGCTCACCAACATGCGCTCGTCGACGGCCGACGAGACCGAGAAGCTGATCCCGCCGCGCAAGCTGTCCCTGGAGCAGGCGCTGGAGTTCTGCCGCGAGGACGAGTGCGTCGAGGTCACCCCGGCCGCGGTGCGCATCCGCAAGGTGGTGCTGGACCAGACCCAGCGCGGCCGGATGGCCGCCCGCCGCAAGCACGCCGGCTGACCCGCCGCCCGCTCACGAGCCCACAACCGGAGCCCGGCCCGCCCCTTCGGCGGACCGGGCTCCCCCCCTTCCCACCGGTCGCCGGCCGCCGGCCGCCGGCCGCCCGTCGCCGGCCGCCCGTCGCCGGTCGCCGGTCGCCGGTCGCCGGTCGCCGGTCGCCGGTCGCCGGTCGATCATGAGGTTGGCGGCAGTTCCGGAGATCAAGTCCGCCGCCAACTTCATGATCGACGGGCGGGCGGGAGATCTTGGTACGAAATGGCCCTCCTGGGGGCGCTTTCCTTCCAAGATCTCCGCGCGTCTCGTTGTGTGGACGCGGGATCCCGGTGCTCGGGATCAGGCGACGAGGGCGGTCGGTGCGGGCAGGGCGGGGGTGAGGTGAAGGGCGAGAGTGGATCGCCGGGCTGGAGCGGGGGCGGGGCGGCAGCGGAACCTGCCCGCCGACGGACGAGCGCGGCGACGGGCGCGAGACGACGCTACGGGCGCGAGACGACGCTACGGGCGCGAGGCTGGCGACAGATGCGAGACGGCGAGACGCGCCACGAGCCCACACCGCGCAACCGGACGCGAGACGCACCACGGGGCCGTTACCGCGCCTCGGACGCGAGGTGAAGTCACGGCAACGCTGGTGTCAGTGCGGTTTGGTGGCCTCCAGGGCCAGGACGTCGGGGACGGGGCCGGAACCGGACTCCACCACCCGGGTCAGCCGCAGTCCGGCGGCCGCCACGGCGTCCAGCAGTCCGGCCAGGGGCAGGTGCCAGGCGCCGACCCGGGCCCGGACCCCGACCGAGTTCCACGAGCGGACCGTGTGCTCACGCGAGGCGTACCCGCCGTCGATCACGATCCGCTCCGGCTCGGACCGGTCGGCGAACGCGCCCACGAAGCACGGGTGCACCCCGACGTGCAGCAGCCGGCCGCCGGGCGCCAGCACCCGCGCCGCCTCGGCGACCGCCGCCGGATAGTCCGGCATGTCGGTGTGCGCGAGCACGCAGACCACCGCCGGTACGGCGCCGGTGGCGAGCGGCAACGCGGTCGCGTCGGCGCGGGCCACCGGCAGCCGGGCGCGGGCGTGGCGTAGCTGCCCGCCGGACAGGTCCACTCCCACCGGTGTCCACCCGAGACGCCGCAGCTCGGCCGCGTGCGCCCCGGTGCCGCAGCACAGGTCCACGCACCGGCCCGGGCCGTCACCGAGCAGGTCGGCCAGCACCGACCGGACCCGGTCCATGTAGACCGACGAGGTCTCGCTGGCGTACTCCTCGTACCAGTCGGCGATGTCGTCGTACAGCGGGGTCGTCATCTCCGCACGCTAGCCCCGCCCCCGTGGTCGCCGCTGCCCCGCGTACGCCCCGAAGATCGGCTACGGTGCGCACATGATCTGGGAGGACCTCGACGCGCACCTGGACCGGGTGCCCGGCACCGTCTCCGCGTACGTGGGCCGCCCCGGCGCGCGGCCCACGTGGACGCGGCGGGCCGACGCCACCCACTACGCGGCGAGCACGATGAAGCTCGCCGTGCTGGTGGCGCTGTTCCGCGCCGCCGAGGCCGGCCGGCTCGACCTGGACGCGCCGGTGCCGGTGCGCAACTCGTTCGACTCCGCGCTGCCGGGCGTGCCCCGGTTCGCCAACGACCGCGACTACGACAACGACGAGGCGGTCTGGGACCGCGTCGGCGGCGAGGCGCCACTGCGCTGGCTCGCCGAACGGATGATCATCCGGTCCAGCAACCTCGCCACGAACATCTGCATCGGCCAGGTGGGGCTGCCCGCGGTGGCGCAGGCGTGGGCGCTCGCCGGGGCGCGGCACAGCGTCACCGGCCGCGGCATCGAGGACTTCGCCGCCCGCGACTCCGGCATCGACAACCTGGTCACCGCCGCCGACCTGGCCGCCGTGCTCGGTGAGCTGGCGCTCGGCGCGACCCGGCCCGGCCCGCTCGCCTCGCCGGCCGGCTGCGCCGCCATGCTCGACGTGCTCGTCGCGCAGGAACACCGTGAGGACCTGGCCGCCGGGCTGCCCGACGGCACCCGGATCGCGCACAAGAACGGCTGGGTACGCGGCGTACGCCACGGCGCGGGAGTGGTGTTCCCGGACGACGCGCCGCCGTACACGATCGTCGTCTGCACCACCACCGACCTGGCCGACGGCGGCGCGGACGGTGATGAGGTCGAGGACGACGCCTGCCGGCTGATCGCGCACGTCTCCGAGCGGGTCTGGGCCGCCCGGCACGACCTGGCCGGCTGACCCGGCTACTCCAGCAGCCGCTCGCGCAGCGCGGCGCGGTCCGCGTCGGTCACCCCCAGACCGTCCCGCAGGTACGCGTCGAACGAGCCGTGCGCGCGGCGCACCTCGTCGTAGGCGGCGTCCAGGTATTCCGGGCGCACCTCCAGCAGCGGCCGGGCCACCGCCGGGTCCAGGTCCGGCCGGCGCTGGATCATCGCCGACAGCAGCACCTCGCGCAGGCTCTCGGTCAGCTCGTTGTGCACCAGGTAGTCGGCGCGGATCGCCTCATCCTCCACCCCCAGCGCGGTCAGCAGCACCACCGACAGCCAGCCGGTCCGGTCCTTGCCGGCCGAGCAGTGGAACAGCAGCGGCAGGTTCGCGCCTTCGGCGGCCAGCCGCACCGCCGCACCGAACCCGGCCCGCGCCGACTCCCCGGTGACGAACCAGCGGTAGATCGCCGTCATCGCCCCCGGCATGCCCTCGCGGGCCAGCGCCGCGTACGCGTCCAGGTCGTGGCCCTGCAACACCGCCGAGACGTACGTGAACACCGGGTGCGCCGCGTCGTAGACCGGCAGGTGCACGGTGCGGGGCTCCCCGACCAGCCGGTCCGGCGGGGCCACCGCCTGCTCGTGGACGTCACGCAGGTCCACCACGCACGCCGGTCCCAGCTTGCCCAGCACCGGCAGGTCCTCGTCGGTGAGCCGGCCCAGCGCGGGCGTGCGGATGAGCCGCCCCGCCCGTACCCGCCGCCCGTCGGTCGTCGGCAGTCCACCCAGGTCACGCGCGTTCGGCGCGCCCACCAGCTCCCATTCCCGCCCGGCCATCGGCCCTCCCCTGCTCGCCGCCAGTTGGCTATAGGGTGCCCCACATGACGATCGCCGCGGTACGCACCCACCGTCTGTCGGCCCCCTTACACACCCCGTTCGTCACCGCGCTGCGCCGCACCACCACCGTGGACACCCTGGTCGTGGAGGTGGTCGACGGCGACGGCCGGTCCGGCTTCGGGGAGGCGCCGCAGGTCTGGCAGGTCACCGGCGCGTCGGTGGCGGGCGCCGAGGCGTGCGTACGCGAACTGCTCGCGCCGCTGCTGATCGGCCGCGACGCCGACGACCTCCAGGCCGCCTGTGCCCTGGTGCACCGCGCCGTGGTGGGCAACGAGTCGGCGAAGGCGGCGCTCGACGTGGCGCTGCACGACCTGGCCGCGCGGCGGCTCGGCGTACCCCTGGTGCGTCTCCTCGGTGGCACGGCGCTGCGCGTGCCGACCGACGTCACGCTGGCCGCCGGTGACGCGGTCGACCTGGCCGCGACGGCGGCGCGGCGCGGCGCCGAGGGGTTCACGGTGCTCAAGCTCAAGGTCGGCACGGACGCCCGCGGCGACCTGGACCGGGTCCGCGCGGTGCGCGCCGCGGTCGGCCCGGACGTACGGATCCGGCTGGACGCCAACCAGGGCTGGACGCCCCGGGAGGCGGTGCGGGTGATCCGCGCGATCGAGGACGCGGGGCTCGACGTGGAGCTGGTCGAGCAGCCGGTCCACCGCCGCGACCTGGACGGGCTGGCCTGGGTCAGCGACCGGGTGGACCTGCCGATCCTGGCCGACGAGTCGGTCTTCGGCGTGCGCGACCTGGTCGAGGTGATCCGGCGGCGGGCCGCCGACATGGTCAACGTGAAGCTGGCCAAGTGCGGCGGCCTGCAACCGGCCCGCACGCTGCTCGACCTGGCCGCCGCGCACGGCATGGGCACCATCGTCGGCTCGATGATGGAGGGCCCGGTGGGGGTCGGCGCCGCGGCCAGCCTGGTCGCCGCCTACGGCACCACTGCCGTGTCGGACCTCGACGCCGCCTGGTGGCTGGCCTGGTCGCCGGTCAGCGGCGGCATCCGGTACGAGGGCGCGAGCGTGCTGCTGCCGGACGCGCCGGGCCTGGGAGTCACCGGACTGCGTGAAGCTAAAATTCAGACACATGCTTGAGCAACGTCAGAATTTTTCATATGGTCGCCCCGACGACCACCGCAGAGAGGGGTACGCGTGGCGCCTCAGCCCGGCCGCCGGGCCGTCGTACGGGTACCGGTGGCGACCCTCTGGACCGCGCCCGAGGCGGTACGTCCGATCGACTGCCCCGCACTCGCCGGCTCCCCCGACGTGGCCGCCTGGATCGCGGGCATGGACCGCGACCAGCTCGTCGGCGACTGCGTCCTGACCCAGCTGCTGCTCGGCGAGCCGGTGCGCGTCACCGAGACCCGGCCGGACGGCTGGGTGCGGGTGGTGGCGCTGGGCCAGCCCGCGGCGAAGCTCGGCGCCGACGGCTACCCGGGGTGGCTGCGGGCCGCCCACCTGGCCGATCCGGCCGACGCCGACCCGTCCTCCCCTGATCCGACCGACCTCGACCCGGCCGGCCCCGCTCTGTCCGGACCCGCTTCGGCCGCACCGGCACCGGTCGGTACCGGCCCGGCCGGTCCTGGTCCGGCCGGTTCCGGTCCGGCCGGTTCTGGTCCGGCCGGTTCTGGTCCGGCCGGTTCCGGCTCGGCCGCCGACGCCCCGCTGACTGTCGACGTCGCCCACACCGCGTTGCGCGCCGAGCCGGACGGCGACGCGGCGCTCACCGGCGTGGTCCTCGGCACCCGGCTCACCCCGGCCGGCCCGCCGGTGGACGGCAGACGCCCGGTCCGCGTACCCGGGCGGGCCGACCCGCTCTGGGCCGCGGAGGACGACCTGGTGCCGCTGCCCGCCGAGCGTCCCGAGGCCGAGAAGGTGCTCGCGGTCGCCGAACGGCTACGCGACCTGGTCTACGTCTGGGGCGGCATGTCCACCGACGGCATCGACTGCTCCGGGCTGGTGCACCTGGCCTGGCGGCGGTACGGGATCACGCTGCCGCGCGACGCCGACGACCAGGCGGCGGCGACCTCGCAGGTGCCGCTGGACGCCGAACGCCCCGGCGACCTCTACTTCTTCGCCCGGCCCGGCCGGCGCATCCACCACGTCGGGATCGTGTCGGCCGAGCCGCGCGGCGGCCGGCGCCGGATGCTGCACGCCTGCTACCTGACCCGCCGGGTGGTCGAGGAGGAGCTGCCGGCCGACCGGACCGCCACCCTCGTCGGCGCCTACCGCGTCTGACCCCTGACACGCCGCGGGGCGCCCCCGGGGATGGGAGCGCCCCTACGGTACGGGTGGGTCAGCGGCGGGCCTGGGCCAGTTCCCGGCGCCGGTCCCGGGACGACTTCGCCAGGCTGGCAGCGGTGGCCACGGCCAGGGTGCCGAGGATGACAGTGAGCGAGAGCCAGATCGGGATGTGCGGGGCCCACGCCACGTGCTCGCCGCCGTTGATGAACGGCAGGTTGTTCTCGGCCAGCGCCTCCAGCACCAGCTTCACGCCGATGAAGCCGAGCACCACCGCCAGGCCGTAGCTGAGGTAGATGAGCCGGTCCAGCAGGCCGCCGAGCAGGAAGTAGAGCTGCCGCAGTCCCATCAGCGCGAACACGTTGGCGGTGAAGACCAGGTACGGCTCCTGGGTGATGCCGAAGATCGCCGGGATCGAGTCCAGCGCGAAGATCAGGTCGGTGGTGCCGATCGCGATCATCACGATCAGCATCGGGGTGAACAGGCGCCGCCCGTGCTCGTGGGTGGTCATCCGCGCCCCGTCGTAGTCCCGGGACAGCGGGAGCGCCTTGCGGCTCCACCGGATCAGCAGGTTCTCGCTGAACTCGTCCTCGTCCGGCTCGCCCTGCCGGGCCAGGTTCACCGCGGTGTAGATGAGGAACGCGCCGAAGATGTAGAACACCCAGGAGAACTGGGAGATCAGCGCCGCGCCGGCCGCGATGAAACCACCACGCATGATCAGCGCCAGGATGATGCCGACGAGCAACACCTTCTGCTGGTACTGCCGGGGCACCCCGAACCGGGCCATGATGATCACGAAGACGAAGAGGTTGTCCACCGAGAGGCTGTACTCGGTGAGCCAGCCCGTGTAGAACTCGCCTGCGACGCGGCCACCCGCGGTCAGCCAGAGCACCACGCCGAAGAGCAGCGCCAGGCCGACGTAGAAGCCCACCCACAGGCTGGACTCGCGGACGCTCGGCTCGTGCGGCCGCCGGCCGATGATGAACAGGTCGGCGAGCAGGACCGCGATCATCGCGATCAGCGTTACCGCCCACACCAATGCGGACACGTTCAAATCCATCCTCCGGCAGACACGCTGCGTCGGGCACACCGTACGCCGGGTGTTGGTGCCGGGGTGCGTCGACGCTGACAGGGGTGACTGTCGGAGGTCTCTTCCGCCGGAACCCGGGTGCCGGGTTCCGACCGGCGGAGCCGGGTCGGGCCACCGGGGGTGCCGG
Organism: Micromonospora sp. RV43; assembly: GCF_001029515.1. Lineage (NCBI taxonomy): Bacteria > Bacillati > Actinomycetota > Actinomycetes > Micromonosporales > Micromonosporaceae > Micromonospora > Micromonospora sp. RV43. The sequence continues at coordinate 28,798 of NZ_LEKG01000066.1, forward strand.
CGCTCTTCCGTGCTGACGACTCCGTCGCGGGGGAATACTCCCCTCCTCGGCCGCCATTGTTCACCATCGCACCCAGGTGGCGCATCTCCGGGCCACCCGTCGATCTCTCGACGTGCTGCGGCTCACGTCGCGCAGCGCGTCCTAGGAGGCTAGCCATCCCTCGTGGGCGGCGCGCCGGGACGTCACCCGGGACGTACCGGCGGCGGGCCGGCATGGCAGGCTGCCTGCATGGTTCTTGAGGTCGCGCTGATCGATGTCACGCCCGGACACGAGGACGAGTTCGCCGCCGCCTACGCGCAGGCGCGGCCGATCCTCGCCGGCGCCGAAGGCTGCCGCTCCGTGCGGATGACCCGGGGCGTGGAGTCGCCCACCCGGTTCGTGCTGCTCGTCGAGTGGGACTCGGTCGAGGCGCACGACGTGAACTTCCGCCAGACCGAGCGGTTCGCGCAGTGGCGCGGGCTGATCGGCCCGCACTTCGCCGGCCCGCCGCTGGTCGAGCACTTCATCGACGTTCCGGCCTGAACTGTCGTACCCCTGCCGTAGCCTGCGCGCTGCGCGGCCACCGGTCCCGACGGGCATCGGGGGCGCCGGGCCCGGTGGTCGCGCCTCACCGGCGGCGGGCCGTGCGGCTCACTCCAGCTCGTGCGGATCGCGCGGCCGGGGCACCGGCGCCGCGCCGAGCCGCCGGGCCACCAGCTCGGCGGAGGCGTCCGCCGGCAGCGCCGCTGCCAGCAGCCGCTCGATGACCCGCTCGTAGTGGGCCACATCCGCCTCGGCGACCAGCCGTAGGTCGGTGGTGAGCGTCTCCACCAGCACCGTGCGTGGGTCCTCCGGATCCGGGTAGGCGTAGTACGAGAACGGCGCCAGCGGGTGCGGCCCGCCGCCGCTCGACGCCGCGGAACGCAGCACCCGGACGGTGACACGTGGCCGTTCGGCGAGCGCGAGCAGATGCCGCATCTGGTCGCGCCACACGTCCGCGGGCAGGCCGTCCGGGTCGCAGACACGCTCGTCCAACAGTGCGGTGTAGTGCGGCGGGTCCGGCCGGATCAGCAGTTCCTGGCGTGCCACCCGGGCGCGCACGTCGGCCTCCACGTCCACCTCCCCGCCGAGTGCCGCACCGGCCGACACGCGCAGGCGGGCGTACGCCGGGGTCTGGAGCAGGCCGGGCACCAGCACGCACTGGTACTCCACGATGCGCTCCGCGCCCGCCTCCAGCTCGGCGTACGCCCGCTGGCGCTCCCCCATCTCGCCGAGCGCCTTCGACCAGCCCCGGCCGGTGGCGGCGTCGCGGGCGATGACGATCAGCTCGTCGCGCTGCGGTGACGGCACCTCGTAGACGTCGAGCAGGTCGAGCACGTCGGCCAGGTCGGGCCGGCTCTGTCCCAGCTCGATGCGGGACAGCTTCGACGTGGACGCCCAGCCCAGCCGGGCGCAGACCTGTTCGAGCGTGAGCGACTCGCGACGACGCAGCCGGCGCAGCTCCACGCCGAGCCTCGCCCTCCGGACCACAGGACTTGCTGACAACGGCATGCACGCCTCCCGGGAGGGAGCGTACGCATCACCGTCACGCTCGGCAATACCTCGCCCACACAGCGCAACCGTGCGGGCTGAGCGCTCAGGGGCGGTAGGTGCCGAACGACCACACCAGCCCGGCCAGGTCGCGGGCGGCGTAGTCACGGGAGCCGTAGTCGGTGTCGAACGGCGCCCGGACGATCTCCGCCCCGGCCGCCCGGGCCCGCTCGTGATGCGCGTCCACGTCGTCGAGCGCCACGTAGACGCGGTAGTCGTCGTCGGCGGGCCGGGACCGCGGCGCCGGGCCTGGGCCGAGCATCACCAGGTCGTCGCCGTACGCCAGCTCGGCGTGGCCGATCGTGCCGTCGGGGAGTTCGTGGGCCTCGCGCACCGTGAAGCCGAACGCGGAACAGAGGAAGTCGGCGGCGGCTCGCACGTCGGGATACCGCAGGACCGGATAGATGCTTCGCATGAACGTCAGTCTGCCGCCGGGGCGGTCAGGCCGGATTGGACGAATGCGATCCGGGTGCGGTCAGCGCGGCCGGAGTGGCGCCGGCGAACTCGCGGAACTCCCGGATCAGGTGCGACTGGTCGTAGTAGCCCCACCGGGCGGCCCGCTCCGCCCACCCGGAGTCGTCCGGCACGGCGGCCTCCGCGGTGAGCAGCGTCCGGCCCAGGCTCGCGTACGCCCGCTCGAAGCGCAGCAGGCGGGCGACGGTCTTCGGCGGCAGGCCGAACTCCCGCCGGAACCGGACCGACAGGTGGCGGCGGGACCAGCTCAGTTCCCCGGCGAGCGTGGTCACGCCGACCGCTCCCCCGCTGCCGTCCAGACGCCGCCAGGCCGCCACCAGGTGCGGGTCCAGCGGCGCGGTCGCCGCCAGCCGTGCGGCCAGGGCGGCGTCGAGCCGGGCGAAGCGCTCCGGCCAGCCCGGCTCGCCGGCCAGCTCGTCGCGCAGCCGGGCCAGCCAGCCCGCCACCGCGTCGAGAGGCACCGCCCGGTTGGTCAGCTCGGCCAGGGGCAGCCCGAGCAGGCGGCGTGCCGCCGGGGCGGTGAGCAGCACCTGCACCCCGGTGCCGGTTCCGGCCGTCCGGGTGGCGCACCAGCCGTCGAACGGGCCGGCCAGGAAGGCGTTGGCGGCGTACGCGCCCTCACCGGGGGCACGCGGGTCGGTCACGTCGAGGGGGTCGCCCCAGCCGAGGATCAGCACCACGAACGCGCCCGCCACCTCCCGGCGTACGAGCGGGACGGGCGCGTCCTCGCGGTAGCCGAGGTAGCGGTCCACCCACTGGCGCAGCCGCGGGTCGGGCCGCCCGATGACGGCCTCGGTCAGCATCGCGCCGCCTCGGCCGTCACGCCGGTCACCGGACCCCTGCGGCGTCCATCCCGCGCAGCTCCTTCTTGAGGTCGGCCACCTCGTCGCGGATCCGCGCGGCCAGCTCGAACTGCAGCTCGCGCGCGGCGGCGAGCATCTGGTCGTTGAGCTCCTGGATGAGGTTGGCCAGGTCGGCCCGGGCCATCCCCTCCCGCGACGGGGTGGCCGCCGCACCCCGGCGGCTGCGGGTCTCCTTGACCGGCGCCTTGCCCCGCGACAACTGCCGCACCGCCCCGCCGACGTTGCTGTTCTCGGTGTCCTCCGCCTCGCGATAGATGTCGTCGAGGATGTCGTGGATCTTCTTGCGCAGCGGCTCCGGCTTGATGCCGTTCGCCTCGTTGTGCGCGATCTGCTTGGCCCGGCGCCGGTTGGTCTCGTCGATCGCGTCCGCCATCGACGGCGTGATCTTGTCGGCGTACATGTGGACCTGGCCGGAGACGTTGCGGGCCGCGCGACCGATGGTCTGGATCAGCGACCGGCCGCTGCGCAGGAAGCCCTCCTTGTCGGCGTCGAGGATCGCCACGAGCGAGACCTCGGGCAGGTCGAGACCCTCCCGGAGCAGGTTGATGCCGACCAGCACGTCGTAGTCGCCCTTGCGCAGCTCGCGCAGCAGCTCGACACGGCGCAGGGTGTCGACCTCGGAGTGCAGGTAGCGCACCCGGATGCCGTTCTCCAGCAGGTAGTCGGAGAGGTCCTCGGCCATCTTCTTGGTGAGCGTGGTGACGAGCACCCGCTCGTCCCGCTCGGTACGCAGCTTGATCTCGTGCATGAGGTCGTCGATCTGCCCCTTGGTCGGCTTGACCACCACCTCGGGGTCGATCAGGCCGGTGGGCCGGATCACCTGCTCGACGAACTCGCCCTGTGCCTGCTCCAGCTCCCACGGGCCGGGGGTGGCGGAGAGGAAGACCATCTGGCCCACCCGCTCCAGGAACTCGTCGAAGCGCAGCGGCCGGTTGTCGGCGGCGCTGGGGAGCCGGAAGCCGTGGTCGATGAGCATCCGCTTGCGGGAGGCGTCGCCCTCGTACATGCCGCCGATCTGCGGGATGGTCACGTGCGACTCGTCGACCACCGTGAGGAAGTCGTCGGGGAAGTAGTCGAGCAGGCAGTGCGGCGGGCTGCCCGGCAGCCGGCCGTCGATGTGCATGGAGTAGTTCTCGATGCCGGAGCAGAAGCCCACCTGGCGCATCATCTCGATGTCGTAGGTGGTGCGCATGCGCAGCCGCTGGGCCTCCAGCAGCTTGCCCTGCCGTTCCAGCTCGGCCAGCCGCTCGCCCAGCTCGGCCTCGATGTCGCGGATCGCCCGTTCCATCCGCTCGGGACCGGCGGCGTAGTGCGTGGCCGGGAAGATCATCAGGCTGTCGACCTCGCGGACCACGTCACCGGTCAGCGGGTTGAGGTAGTAGAGCTTCTCGATCTCGTCACCGAACAGCTCGATCCGGACCGCCAGCTCCTCGTACGCCGGGATGATCTCCAGCGTGTCGCCGCGGACCCGGAAGGTGCCGCGCTGGAAGGCCATGTCGTTGCGCGCGTATTGAATGTCGACCAGCCGGCGCAGCAGCTGGTCACGGTCCAGCTCCTGCCCGACCTTGACCCGCACGGCCCGGTCGAGGTATTCCTCCGGCGTGCCCAGGCCGTAGATCGCCGAGACGGTGGCGACCACGATGACGTCCCGCCGGGTGAGCAGCGACATCGTGGCCGAGTGCCGCAGCCGCTCCACCTCCTCGTTGATCGAGGAGTCCTTCTCGATGTAGGTGTCGGTCTGCGGGATGTAGGCCTCGGGCTGGTAGTAGTCGTAGTAGGAGACGAAGTATTCGACCGCGTTGTGCGGCATCAGCTCGCCGAACTCCTTCGCGAGCTGGGCGGCGAGGGTCTTGTTGGGGGCGAGCACCAGGGTCGGCCGCTGGAGCCGCTCGACCAGCCACGCCGTGGTGGCGCTCTTGCCCGTGCCGGTCGCGCCGAGCAGCACCGTGTTGCGGTCGCCGCGCCGCACGCGACGCTCAAGCTCGTCGATGGCAGCCGGCTGGTCACCGGCCGGCTGGAACTCACTGACGACCTGGAAGCGGCCGTCGAGCCGGGGAATGTCGAGCGCCATGACACCAACCGTACGCCCGCGGTCCGACACTTCCGGCCACGACCACCGACCGTCCCTGATCGGCTTCGATATTCCCATTGTGTGGCTCATCTCACCGGTCTACCCTCGTACCGTAGGCCGCTCGCGGCGGCCGACCGGGCCGGTGATCGCCCCTCGCGGGCCGGTCGCCCCCGGCGCCAGGGCCGCAGCACCCGGGACGACCGGCGTGCGCGCCGACGGTGGTCGCGCGCAGCGCTGACCGGCCGCCGCGAGCGCCCCTGCTCGTCACCGAAACCCCGCTCTCGCGTTCTCCACTCGTGGGGACCTCTCCCGACCGCCGGCCGCGACGCGAGCCCGACACCGGCACGCCCCCGCCCGCCGACGAGCCGGGTCGCCAGCGCGGCGTGAGCCGCCCGCACCGGCTCTCCGCACGTGGGGACGGCGACCAGGCCGTACCCCGGGAACCGGGTCGCGGCCACCGCCGCGGCCGCACCGGCGCACCGACCCGGCCCGCCACCGTGGCCGGCCGGCGCCGCCGCGCCGACCCGCTCGCCGGCCGCCGTCCCACACTCACCACCCGGCCGGGCGGCGACCCGGAACTGGACGGCGCCGACGACCCGCCGGACGGGCCGGACCGGCGCCGGATCGCGCTCGCCGCGCTCGTAGCGGCCGCCGCGCTCTCCGCCGCGACGCTCGTCGCCGGGCTGCTGACCTGGGTACCCGGCCGCGGCGACGACGCCGGGACGGCACGCCCGCTCACCGCCGCCGAGGCCGACCGGGTGGCCGCGCTGCGGGTCACCAACCTGCGCGACGTACGCGCCGGCGTCCGGGTCACGGTCGGCGCCGGCGGCGCCCGTACCGAACTGGTCGGCTGGGTCGACTGGGCCCGCCCCCTGGTCTATCTGGACGTCGGCGGCCCGGGCGCGGGCGACGACAGGGGCCTGGTCCAGGCCACCGCGTCCGCGCTGCTGGTGCGGCCCGACCCCGGCGCGCTGCCCACCCCGGCCCGGCCCCCGCTGGTGCCGCCGGCGGACCGGTGGCGGATGCGGTCCCCGGCCGGCGGGCACAGCCTCGGCGCGGTACGCGACCTGCTGATCGGGCTCGGCGCCGACCGGGTCGACAGGCCCGCCGCGGACGGCCGGTGGCTACGCGCCGACCGGGTCGGCGGCATCCCGGTGGACGTGCTCCAGGCATCCCTCGCACCGCCTGGTAACCCGCGGCCGACGCTGTGGGTGGACGCGGACGCCCGGCTGCACCGGCTCACCGGCCGGCTGGCCGACGGCACACCCGTCACCGTCGACCTGACCCGCGCCGACCGGCCCACACTGCATCCGGTGGACGCCCTCGGCGGCCGGCCCGGGCAGCCCCGGGCGCTCACCGACGACGAAGTCGCCCGGCTGGCCGCGCTGCCCGCCCGGCTCCGGGCACTGCGCGGCGCGGCGGTGACGGTGTCCGCTCCGCTCGCCCCGTCGGCGAACCTGCGGGCCACCGGCACGGTGGACTGGACGAGCCCGTCGGCGTACCTCGCGGTGACCGAGGAGGGCAGCGGCAGGCGTACCCTCCGGTGGGTCCGGCCGGGACGGGTGGCCGAGGTACAGCGA
>NZ_LEKG01000067.1:0-35155 GCF_001029515.1 Micromonospora sp. RV43
GCCGCCTCACCGTCCGGGCCGCGCGCGAGCAGCGTCAACTCCGGGCGGAAGTCCTCGTCGTCACGCAGGTCGCCCAGCCACTCGCCGGCTTCGGGCTCGACGAATCCGGGCTGGTCTGGCGGGAGTTCGGCGAGGACGACCTGCCCGCGTTGACCGGGCTGGCGCAGGCGTGCCTCGCCACTGACGGCGGGTTGCCGCTGTTCGGGCGTACCCCGTTGGCGCGGGCGCGGCTGCTGCAGACGCGTACCCACGGCGCGTGGTCGGGCGACGACCTGGTCGCGGCCGTCGGAGTCGGCACGGCGCGGACGCCGGCCACCGCCACCGGCCTGGTGCACCCGGCGTGGCGCGGGCGCGGGCTCGGCGGCGCGCTGCTGGACTGGGCGGAGGGGCAGGCGGGCGACGCGGGCCTGCTGGTCACCACGGAGACGTGGAACGCCGCCGCGGAGGAGTTGTTCGCGGCGCGCGGCTACACGCGGACGTTCCTGGAATGGGTGCTGCGGCACGACCTCGACGCGCTGCCCGAGGTCACGGCGCCGGACGGCGTGACTGTGGAGCAGGCCATGCTGGGGCCGGAGCTGTTCGCCACCTACCGCGCGTCGTTCGCCGACCGGCCCGGATTCGTCGAGCCCGAAGCCGGCGAGTGGCTGGGCGACCTGCGTGACGACGAGGACTTCCGCCCGGAGTTGACGCTGCTCGCGCGCGGCCCGGACGGTGAGGCGGCCGGCTTCGTCACAGTGCTCGACGACTGGATCGACCAGGTCGGCGTGGTGCCCGGGTGGCGCGGGCGGCGGGTCGGGGCGTACCTCGTGGCGCGCGTGCTGCGCGGCCTCGCCGACGCGGGCGCGGAGGCCGCGTGGCTCTGCGTCAACGACGACAACCCGGCCGCCGGGCTGTACCGGCGGCTCGGCTTCCGCGACTTCGGCCGCCGCGCCCGCTACCTCCGTGCCTGACCCGACCCGGGCGGCGATCGTGCGGGCACTCGCCGACCTGTGGGCGAACGGCTGCCCGGTGCCCGCGCCCGAGCACCAGGAACGGCTCGCCGACGTCGGTGTGCGCCGCTGGCGCAGCGTCGCGCGCCGGCACCGGGGGCGGCGGCTCAACACGGACCAGCGCATCCAGGATCTGGTACGCGGACTGGTCGCCGCGTTCGAGCCGGACCGTGCGCTGGTCGGGCCGCTGGTACGCGACTACGAGTGCGTGGCGCGCGCCATCGCCGGCGTCATGACGTCGGCCGAGTAGTGCCGTCGCGTCCCGCGCCAGTGGTACTGCTTGCGGTACCATGTGTTGGTGCCCTCCATAGCCAGGATCGTCGAAGCGATGCGGAAGACCCAGCAGAACGTGGCGTACAACGATCTTTACCGGGTCTGTGAGCACTACTTCGGCAAGCCCAGGCAGTCTGGGACATCCCATGCGGTGTTCAAGATGCCCTGGGCTGGCGACCCGCGCGTCAACATCCAGGACGACAAGGGCAAGGCCAAGGCTTATCAGGTACGTCAGGTGCTCAAGGCGATCGACAAGAAGGAGGCCATGTGATGTCCGAGTTCCGTCCCGAAATCTCGCACTACACCTACCGCGTCACGTGGTCCGCCGACGATCAGGAGTTCGTCGCCACCTGCGCGGAGTTTCCGTCTCTGTCGTGGCTCGCGACCTCGCAGATCGAGGCGCTGCAAGGGCTCCAAGAGATGCTGCGTGAGGTGATCGCCGACATGGCGGAACAGGGCGAGCAGATCCCCGAGCCGCTGTCGGAGCGCACTTACTCGGGCAAGTTCAACCTTCGGGTCGGCGAGAGCCTGCACCGCGAGCTGGCCATTCATGCCGCCGAGGAGGGCATGAGCCTCAACCAGTACGTGCTGCGGAAGCTCAGCGCCGCCTGACCTGTCCCAAGGCGGCGGACTCGCCGGGGACTGTTGCGGATGCCCATTGACGTGGTCTTATGGCGGGACGACGACGTCATCGATCCGCAGCTTTGACAACCCCGCGTCGGTACTCCTTTCATGCCTCTCGAAAGGTGCAACGATGCACAGGAAACCGACGATCCACCTGGCAGTGCTCGTAGCTGCCGCCGCCACCTTCCTGACCGCCGGCGGAGCCCCCGTCGCGGCCACGGCCGCACCCGTGACCGCCTCGCCCGCCGCTGAGTGCGAGCCCGGCGCCGACCACCACAGTGCCGCCCGGGTACGCGAGGGCGCCACCGTCAAGGAGCCCGCGCTCTACTCGACGAACGAGGCCAAGGCGTACGGCGTCATCAAGGACTCGCCGCGCCTGGCGAACGGCAGCGTCACAGTGCCGACGATCTTCCACATGATCTCGGACCACGAGCTGAGCGCGGCCGAGAAGGCCCGCTGGAACACGCTCATCTCGGCGCAGATGACTGTGCTGAACGACTCGTTCGCGGGTCGTACCGCGGCCGACGCGTCGGACACGCCGTTCCGCTTTTCGCTCGTGGACACCACGTGGACCGTCAACAGCTCCTGGTACACGGTGGTGCCGGGCAAGAGCGAGCGGGACATGAAGAAGGCGCTCTACACCGGCGACTCCCGCACGCTGAACGTCTACGCGGCGAACATCGGTGACGGGCTGCTCGGCTGGGCGTACTTCCCGAAGGGCTACAACAACGGCCGTGACTACATCGACGGCGTGGTGATGCTCGACGAGTCGATGCCGGGCGGCACGGCCGGCAAGTACGCGCTCGGTGACACGCTCACGCACGAGGTCGGGCACTGGCTGATGCTGGAGCACACGTTCGCGCACGGCTGCTCCGCGTCCGGCGACTTCGTGGCCGACACGCCGCGTGAGGCGGCGCCGCAGTTCAACTGCCCGATCGGGGCGGACACCTGCACCGCGCCGGGCCTCGACCCGATCCACAACTTCATGGACTACACGCAGGATTCCTGCATGAACATGTTCACCCCGGGCCAGGCCGACCGGATGAGCGACGCCTGGGTCGCGTTCCGCGCCGGCGGACGAGGCTGACCGCGAGATCGGGCGGGCCGTGACGACGCGGTCCGCCCGGTCGACCGGAGCCCACCCGAATCGGCGTACTCAGATGTCGTCCCTTCTCGATACCCTCATGCGACTCGACGGCGATGCACGCCGTTGTCCAACGGGGGGAGGGGCATCGTCGTGCGCGCACGAAGAATGCTCGCCGCGTCACTGGGCATTGTGCTCGGTGCCGGCCTGGTCAGTGTCGACACCGCTCCGGCGCAGGCCTACGAGCACCGGACCACCGGCAAGTCCGGCTGGGCCTACACGGATTCGCAACAGCCGAGGAAGTCGTTCGTCAACACGGACGGGGACGCGCCGGTCGGCGCCTGGACGGACGCGACCGGCACGAAGCACAAGTCCCGGTCCTACTTCACCTTCGACATCTCGCGTTTCCGCGGGACCGTCGTCCACAAGGCGGACCTGGTCGTCGCGGAGCGCTCCGCGGCGGACTGCGCGACCGCCCAGCCGGTCGAGCTGTGGCGTACCGACCCGATCACCGCGACCACGAGCTGGGCGTCGAGCCCGCGTCGTCGCGAGCTGCTCGGCACGGTGCAGGCCGGCGGGGAGGCGGCCTGCCCCGGCTATCTGGCGTGGGACGTCATGCCCGCCCTCCAGAAGCTCGCGGATCAGGGCAAGCAGACGCTCACCGTCGAGATCCGGGTGCCGCACGGCTCCGAGGGCAAGCTCTCCCACGGCCGTAAGCTCCGCCCGTTCCCGGTGATCAACAGCGAGGCGAACCACGCGCCGACGGTCGGGCAGATCGGGATCGACTTCCCGGCCTGGGCCTGCGGGAACAATACCGAGCCGCAGCCGGTGGGGCCGCGCAACCACGGCCTGATGGTCAAGGGCGCGGACGCGGACAGCAACGACGCCAACTACCGGGGGCAGTTCGCGGCATGGCCGGTCGGCCACGAGGACCAGCGCGCCGAGCAGTTCGGCTACAGCTACGGCGGCGCCCTCTCGAAGCTCGACTGGGACATGTCGCAGTACCCGCACGGGACCGTGGTGGCCTGGACCGCCCGCGCCTACGACGATCACGACTTCTCGCCGTGGGCCGAGCCGTGCTACGTCAAGGTGGACGCGCAGCGACCCGCCGCCCCCGTGGTGACCTCGGAGAAGTACCCGAACGACGGCCTGCCGCACGGCGGGGCGGGAGTGCCGGGGACGTTCACGTTCAAGGCCAACGGCTCGCCGGACGTGGTCGGCTACTACTGGGGGCGCTTCGGCGACGCGTACAACTACATCCCCGCGCCCGCGCCCGGTGCGGACGTGACCCTCGAATACACCCCGACCTCGTTCTCCGACTCGCTGAGCGTGCGCAGTGTGGACAGCGCGTCGAACTCGTCCGAGACGGTCCGCTACGAGTTCTGGGTGAAGTCGACCGCGCCGGAGGTGCAGGTGACGATGGCCGGCATCGGGCTGCCCAGCAAGCTGGCCGTGTCGACGAATGTGGAGGGGGTCACCGAGTTCGGCTACCGGATCGGTGCCGGCGGTGAGACCAGGGTGCCGGTGAACCCCGACGGCCCGACCGAGATCCCGGTGACGTTCGCCGAGGCGGGCCTCGTCAAGGTCGAGGTACGCAGCTACGTCGGCAGCGAGTTCGTCGGCGGGTACACCGAGAACGTGTCGGTCCGCGACCTGCCGACCGTGGAGTCGGCCGACTTCTCCTTCCCCGAGCACGACGGCGTGGTGGACCGTCCCGGCAGCTTCACGTTCCGGCCCGGCCGGACCGCTGTCGTGGCGTACGAGTACTCGTTCGGTGACGGCAATCTGCGGCGCATCGACGCGGCCGCGGACGGCACCGCGGTGCTGCACTGGACGCCCACCGAGCCGGGCTGGTACGCGCTGACCGTGCGGAGCGTCAGCGCCGACGGCACGGTCTCGGAGACGCAGGAGCACCAGTTCAACGTCATCGACACCAAGCCGTCCGTCTACTCCAGCACCTACTACGAGTACGGCGCCTGGGGCGGTGTCGGCATGCCGGGTGAGTTCCAGTTCGACACCGTGATGCCCGACGTCGACGCCTACGTCTACCGCCTCAACGACGGGCCCGAGCAGGTCGTGGACACGGATTCCACCTGGACCCGGGTGATGCTCACGCCGGACCGCTCCGGCAGCAACACGCTGACGGTGCGTACCCGGTTCCTGGACGGCTCCTTCTCGCCGACGCGGACGTACACCTTCGAGGTCAGCGACGCGCCTGTGGTGACGTCGAGCGACTACCCGGAGAACGACTCGGCGGGTCAGCCCGGCCAGACCGGCCGGTTCACCTTCAACCCCGGCCGTCCCGGCGTGACGGAGTACCGCTACGTCCTGGAGTACAGCGGCGAGGAGCAGGTGGTTGCCGCCGGCGCGGACGGCCGGGCGACCATCGAGATCACGCCGACGCACTCCGGCTACACGCTGCTGACGGTCACCAGCCGGACGGCCGACGGCACGGTCAGCCCGGAGCGCCGGTACTACTTCCGGGTCCGTGAGCCGCGGGTCAACGTCAGCAGCGCGTACGACGAGTACAGCCCGCGTGGCGGGGTCGGGTCGGTCGGCACGTTCGGGGTGTACACCGAGATCAGCGAGGTGACGACCTTCGAGTACCAGCTCAACGGCGGCGCCTGGCAGAGCGTGCCGAAGAAGTCTGATGCGTTCGTCACGGACATCACCGTGACGATGGACCGCAACGGCGCGAACCTCATCTCGGTGCGGGGCCGTACCGCCTCGGGCGACCAGACGCCGCAGACCGACTACCCGTTCCTGGTCGGCACGGCGCCGCTCGTCGCGTCGGGCACCTACCCGGCCGGTCAGTGGTCCGGCGGTGTGGGGGTGGCCGGTGAGTTCACCTTCACGCAGGGCAGCCCGGGTGTGACCGAGTTCGAGTACGCAGTCGACGGCGGGCAGCCGGTGACAGTGGCCGCGAACGCCGCCGGAGTCGCCACGGCGACCTTCACCCCGACCTCGGCCGGCTCGTACACCATGCGGGTGCGCGGCCGGACCGCCGACGGGGTGTGGACCGACACGACGAGCTACTACTTCCTGGTCAACTACTCCTGACCCGGTCGTGACGGTGGGCCGCCCGGAAGGGGCGGCCCACCGGTCGCTCAGTCGACTGTGGGCAGCGACGGCCCGAGCACGTCGTCGGCGTCCACGATGGTGTACGCGTACCCCTGCTCGGCCAGGAACCGCTGCCGGTGCGCGGCGTACTCGGTGTCGATGGTGTCCCGGGAGACCACCGTGTAGAAGTGCGCCTGCCGTCCGTCGGCCTTCGGGCGCAGCACCCGGCCCAGCCGTTGCGCCTCCTCCTGCCGGGAGCCGAACGTGCCTGACACCTGGATCGCCACCGCCGCCTCCGGCAGGTCGATGGAGAAGTTCCCGACCTTGGAGATCACCAGGGTGCGGATCTCGCCGGAGCGGAACGCGTCGAACAGCCGCTCGCGCTCCTTGTTCGTGGTGGAGCCCTGCACGATCGGGGCGTCCAGGTATTCGCCGAGCTGGTGCAGCTGGTCGAGGAACCCGCCGATGACGAGGACCTGCTCGGACGGGTGCCGGTCCACCAGGGCCCGCACCACGGGCAGCTTCGTGCGGGCGGTCGCCGCCATCCGGTAGCGCTCCTCGGCCTCCGCCGTCGCGTACGCCAGCCGCTCGGCGTCGGTGAGCGTCACCCGTACCTCGGTGCACTCGGCCGGGGCGATCCAGCCCTGCTGCTCGATGTCCTTCCACGGCGCGTCGTACCGCTTCGGGCCGATCAGGCTGAACACGTCGCCCTCGCGGCCGTCCTCGCGTACCAGAGTCGCGGTGAGGCCGAGCCGGCGACGGGCCTGGAGGTCCGCCGTGAAGCGGAAGATCGGCGCGGGCAGCAGGTGCACCTCGTCGTAGACGACCAGGCCCCAGTCGCGGGCGCCGAACAGGTCCAGGTGGGTGAACGCGCCGCCGCGCCGTGAGGTGAGCACCTGGTACGTGGCGATGGTGACCGGGCGGATCTCCTTGCGCTCGCCCGAGTACTCGCCGATCTCCTCCTCGGTCAGCGACGTGCGGGCGATCAGCTCCCGCTTCCACTGCCGTCCCGCCACCGTGTTGGTGACCAGGATCAGCGTGGTCGCCTTCGCCTCGGCCATCGCCGCCGCGCCGACGAGCGTCTTGCCGGCGCCGCAGGGCAGCACCACCACGCCGGACCCGCCGGCCCAGAACGCTTCGACCGCCTCCCGCTGGTACGACCGCAGCGTCCACGGCTTGCCGCCGTCGGAGCCGGACTCGGCCAGCTCGATCGGGTGCGCCTCGCCGTCCACGTACCCGGCCAGGTCCTCGGCCGGCCAGCCCAGCTTGAGCAGCGCCTGCTTGAGCCGCCCCCGCTCGGACGGGTGCACCGCGACGGTGTCGTCGTCGAGCTTCGCGCCGAGCATGCCGGCGAGCTTCTTGCTCTTGGCGACCTCGATCAGCACCACCCGGTCGAGCGCGCGCAGCACCAGGCCGTGCACCGGGTCGTTGGCGAGCTGGAGCCGGCCGTACCGGTCCATCGTCTCGGCCACGTCGACGAGCAGTCCGTGCGGCACCGGGTAGCGCGAATACTTGATCAGCGAGTCGACCACGCCCTCGGCGTCGTGGCCGGCGGCCCGGGCGTTCCACAGGCCAAGCGGCGTGAGCCGGTAGGTGTGCACGTGCTCGGGGGAGCGTTCCAGCTCGGCGAACGGCGCGATCGCCATCCGGCACGCCTGCGCGTCGGGGTGATCCACCTCCAGCAGCAGCGTCTTGTCCGACTGCACGATCAGTGGTCCACCGCTCACGCCAGCGTCCTCTCGCATCGCCCGGAACCCGCTGCCCGGAAACTCGTCGCCCGGAACCCGGTCGCCCGGCATCCCGTCCGCACCCCGGCTGACCTGCCGCAGGCCGACCATCCAGTGTTGCACGCCGGAGGGCGCCGCAAAAAAGTCTCGCTGGACAGGCAACGTCATACTCGTCCCACACGTCTAGCAAGCGGGACAACTGTCCAGGGAGGGCCCATGCAGCGTGTCCGGTTTCTCGCCCGGGTCACCGCCCTGGCGGTGGTCGTGCTGGTCGGTGTCGGCGCCTGTGCGCTCGATCCGCAGGCGGAAGGCGCCGGGGGGAGCACCCCTGGCCCGGTCGGGCTGACGGAGGGAGCATCGGGGGCGAGCGCGTCGCCCACGCCGGATCAGCCGGTCACGTCCCCGTCGGCGCAGCCGAGCCGGACGGCCTCGCCGAAACCCTCCCGGTCGCCGGAGGCGACGAAGACGACGAAGCCCAAGCCGAAGCCGAGCGCGTCCGCCGGGTGCCCGCAGGGGGAGCACCAGCGGGCCGTGGAGACGTACCTGACCAGGCTGGGCGGCTTCGGGACGCTGACCGTGGACGGCGAGCAGTCCGCCGCCGACTGCGCGGCGATCAAGAAGTTCCAGATCCGGTACGGGATCAGCCCGTCCTCCGGTCGCGCCGGTCCCACCACGTACGACGTGGCGAAGCGGCTCGCCGCCACCGACACCGCGCGGTGCAGGGCCGGTTCCCGGCTCACCTTCTGCGTCGACCTGACCCGGCAGACGGTCTGGGCGATGCGCGGCGGCACTGTGGTGATGGGCCCGACAGTCACCCGCACCGGCATGTCCGGCTACGCCACCCCGGCCGGCACGTACTCGGTGGGCCGGAAGGACCCGCGCGAGTGGTCCAACCCGTACGAGGTGTGGCTGCCGTACTGGCAGCAGTTCAACGGCGGGATCGGCTTCCACGAGACCACCACCTACCTGCACAACGGCGCGATCGGCTCGCACGGCTGCGTCAACCTGCTGCACCGTGACGCGGTACGCCTGTGGGAGTTGGGCTCGGTCGGCACCCGCGTGGTCGTGATCGGCCGCCGCCCCGGCACCTGAGCCCCGAAACCCGTCCCACCCGTGACCGGACCGCCCGGATCAGGGTTTTAACCCCTGTCCGCGCGGTCCGGTTGGTGTAACCCTGGAAGCCGGGTCCATGCCGGGACGGGGAGGGACTGCCATGACCGTTGACCAGGACGTGCTTCCCGAGGACGAACGGACGCGGCAGCAGGAGGTGCCCACGGCGGTCGTGCTCGCCTACGCGGCCGCCGCGGCGGGGGGGTTCGGCTGGTTCCTGTTCGGGCTGCTGGTGCAGCAGCAGGGCTTCGTCGACTCGGTGGGCGAGTCGGCCGGTGCCGCGTTCGCGTTGCTGCTGGCCGTGTCGGTGATCGGCACGCTGCGCCGCAACGGGGAGTAGCTCACTCCTCCAGCACCGCCGCAGTGATCCGGTGCAGCGCGAACGTGTGCAGCATCTCCGTCCGGTCGTCCTCGGCGCGCAGGTAGCCGGCGCCGATCGACACCGGCCGGACCAGCCGGGACGCGGTCGCCCCGTGCGCGTCGACATAGCCGACCCAGACCAGCGCCTTGTCCCGTACCGCCTGCTGGAGCACCGCCAGCGCGTCGCCGTGCCCGGACACGGGCGCAGGACCGCCGGCCGCCGGGGCGCCGCGGACCACCGCCGGGGCCCGCCGCGCCGCCCGGGCCGCCGCCTCGCCCCGGCGGATCTGCTCCACCACGCCGAGCAGGCGGGGCATCGGCAGCTTCGGCGTGGCGAGCGGGTCGACCGCACGGCCGATCGCGGTACGCGCCGGCGCCCGCCGGGTCTTCGGCCGCGCCAGCACAGTCGCTCCGCTGGCGTCCTCCGGCACCGGGGCGTACCCGGCCTCGCGCAGCGCGGTGAGCATCCGGTTGACCTGGTACGGGGTGACCAGCACCGTGGGCGCGAGCCGGCGGAACGCCAGCGGCTCCAGTCGCCGGTCCGCCTGCACCTCGCTGAGCAGCGTCTCGTCGTCGCTGCGCACGTACGCGCCGGCCGACCCGACGCGCAGCCCGCCGTGCTTGCGGGCCGCGTCGTCGACCAGATAGGTCAGGCCCTGCGGCACCGGGGTACGCGAGCGGCGGCGGAACAGCGCGTGCAGGTCGTCGGCGGTGTAGCCGGCGTCGAGCGCCCGCCTGATGCTCGCCGTGGTGACCCGGTGCACGCTGGCTCCGCCCGCCGACTCGTGCTCGGCCACCACGTCCAGTTCGGCGGCGAGCGCCGGGTCGGGCGGGCCGGGCACCACCACTGTCAGGTCGGCCTGCACCAGCACGTGGTCGACCGGGGCGGGCAGCAGCCCGTCCAGCGCCCGTACCGTCGTCGACGCGTCGCCCGACTCGGCGTCGGAGCGCAGCCCGAGCGGGTCGTCACCGCGCTCGTCGGCCTCGGTCAGCTCGGCGAGCAGCAGCCGCCCGTACGAGGTGAGCGCATTGAGCCCGGTCACGCCCAGCGTGGCGGCCTCGGCGAGCACCTCCCGGTGCGCCGTCTCCCGCCCCCGGGCCCGCCGCGGCGCGCGCCAGTCCAGCAGTTCCAGCACCTCGTCGGTGGTCGGGGCGGTGCCGGGTGGCAGGTCGGCCAGCACGGCGAGCACCGCACGCCGGGCGGCCGGCGCCCCTGCTCGTTCCGCCTCGGCGGAGAGCACCGAGATGGGCCGGTCCCGGTCGTCGCGCTGCCCGATCAGGCCGGCCTGGCGGGGCATCGACATCCAGGCGCGGGCGAGCTGCTCCCAGCGCTGGGCCAGCGACACCGCGCGCCACACCTCGTATCCGCCGGTGGGCAGGATCTGCTGGTCGCCGCCGTACCGGGTGGTGGCCGCGCCGGTCAGCTCCATCTCGCCGGTCAGCCCGGCCGCGTACGCCACCTCGAACAGCAGCGCGGTGGTCGGCTCGTCCAGCCCGAGGCCACGAGCGAGCCGTCGCAGGTCGCGTACGCCGACGCCGCCGGAGCGCAGGACCGGTGCCGGTTCGGCGGTCAGCGCCTCCAGCATCGCCTCGGTGTGCCGGACCACCTCCATGGTCTGCCCGGCGCCGGCCGAGTCGACGGACTTCACCTCGCGCGGCGGGCCGGACACCACCGGCGGGCTGGTGCGCAGCGGGCCGAGCGGACCGGCGTCGCGGCGCAGCACCAGCCCCACCTCGCGGGGCAGCTCGACGGTGCCGTTGCGGCCGCCGGACATCCGGACCAGGAGCCGGTGCTCGACCAGCCAGCGGATCGGCGAGCCGGTCGGCGCGCCGCCGTTCACCAGGTCGGGCGGGAGCACGTCCTCGGTGCCGGTGGCGGGGGCCTCCAGCGCACCGGGGGCCACGGTCCCGACCGGCGGCCCGGCGGCGAGCCGGTCCAGGACCGCGCGGGCCGAGGGCGGCGCGGACAGCAGCGTCCGCCGCAGTTTCGCCGGGTCCGCGCAGAGCGCCGCCGCGCGCGGGTCCAGCTCCGCCGCCGGCCGGCCCAGCCCCGCCGGGTACGGGGACACCTCGTCGATGCCGCCGGCCACGCACAGGTCGTGCTCGGGGCCGTACAGCAGGAACCGGGCCCGGAGCCGGTCGACGGCGGTGCGGACCGCTGTCGGGGCGGGCGGCTGCGGCCCGGCGGTGGCCATGGCGAGGATCTGGTCGGTGGAGGTGGCGCCCTCGGGACCGCGGGTGAGCCGGGCGGCGTCGAGGATCTGGAGGGTGAACTGGTCCAGCCCGTCGAGCGCCCGGGCCACGGAGACCCGGGACTGGGCGCGCAGGGCGAGGGCGGACACGTCGGCCGGCACCGGCACGACGAGGTCCGGCCGCAGCTGGAGCAGGGCGGCAAGCGACTCGTCGGGGAGGGCCCGCAGGTGGTCGGCGAGTGAGGTGGTCATCGTCGTACCACGCTAGCCCGCTGGGTAGGTTCTCGGCATGTCTCCGCTGATGGTCGGCTTCGACCTCGACATGACCCTGGTCGACTCCCGGCCCGGGATCGCCGCCGCGTTCCGGGCGCTCACCGCGCGCACGGGCGTGCACGTGGACGGGGAACTGGCCGTCTCCCGGCTGGGCCCGCCGCTGCGTACCGAGCTGGCGCACTGGTTCCCGCCGGAGCGCGTCGAGGAGGCGGTGACGCTCTACCGGGAGCTGTATCCGGCGTACGCGATCACGCCGACCGTGCCGATGCCGGGTGCGGAGGCCGCGCTGCGCGCGGTGCAGGCGCGCGGCGGGCGGACGATGGTGGTGACCGCGAAGATGGGCCGGCTGGCGAAGCTGCACCTGGACCACCTCGGGCTACCGGTGGACGAGCTGGCCGGGGACGTGTTCGCCGAGCAGAAGGCGGTCGCGTTGCGCGAGCACGGCGCGACGCTCTACGTGGGCGACCACGTGGCCGACATGGCCGCCGCGCGGGCCGCGGGAATCCCGGGCGTGGCAGTGGCGACCGGCCCGTGCTCGGCCGACGAACTGACCGAGGCCGGGGCGTACCTGGTGCTTGATGATCTCGTCGAATTCCCGAGGGCGCTGGACCGGATCATCGGGCTAGCCTTGGAGGGGTAGACGGTTCGAGTGGAGCGGGGTTCAACAGGTGCCGACGGGTCGAGTGAAGTGGTACGACGCCGCCAAGGGGTACGGGTTCGTCACCAGTGACGAGGGTGGCGACGTGTTCCTGCCGAAGGGCGCGCTACCGGCGGGTGTCGCCGACCTGAAGGGTGGCCAGCGGGTCGATTTCAGCGTGGTCGACAGCCGGCGGGGCGCCCAGGCGATGGGGGTCAAGCTGCTGGAGGCGCCGCCGTCCGTGGCGGAGCTGCGCCGCCGGCCGGCCGAGGAACTCCACGGCCTGGTCGAAGACATGATCAAGGTGCTGGAGGCGAAGGTCCAGCCGGACCTGCGCCGGGGTCGCTTCCCGGATCGGAAGACCTCCCAGAAGATCGCTCAGCTGGTCCACGCGGTGGCGCGCGAGCTGGAGGTCTGAGGGACGAGCCCGGCGTCGGCGGCCCGGCCCAGCAGCGCCTCCACGGCGGCGAAGCCGGCCTCTCCCAGGTCGGCGGTGAACTCGTTGACGTAGAGGCCGATGTGCCGGTCCACCACGTCGGGCTCCATCTCCTGAGCGTGCGCAAGGACGTACTCGCGGCTGGCCTCCGGGTCGGCCCACGCCTGGCGTACCGACTCGCGGATCCATGCGGCGGCCTCGACCGGGTCGACGGCGCCCCGGCGGGCCAGGATCGCGCCGAGCGGGATCGGCAGACCGGTGTCGCCCTCCCACCACTCGCCCAGGTCGACCAGCGCGGTCAGCCCGTGCCGCGGGTAGGTGAAGCGCGCCTCGTGGATGACCAGGCCCGCGTCGTACCGGCCGGCGGCCACGCCCGGCATGATCTCGTGGAACGGCACCACCTCGATGCGCGCCGGCGCCTGGTCGGCCGCCCAGAGGCGGAACAGCAGGTACGCGGTGGTCCGCTCGCCGGGCACCGCCACCGTCGCCCCGGACAGGTCGGTCCGGTCGCCACGGGTCAGCACCAGCGGGCCGCAGCCCCGGCCGAGCGCGCCGCCGCAGGGCAGCAGGTGGTAGTCGTCGAGCAGCCAGGGCAGCGCCGCGTAGCTGACCTTCACCAGGTCGAACGCGCCCCGCTCGGCGGCGGTGTTCGTGACGTCGACGTCCGCGTAGGTCACCTCGACCGCCGGCGCGCCCGGCACCCGGCCGTGCACGAGGGCGTCGAAGACGAACGTGTCGTTGGGGCAGGGGGAGATCGCCAGGGAGAGCGCCACGGTCCCACCGTAACCCCGGCGTCCGGCTGACCCGTCACCCCGTCCGGTGTGACGTCCAGCCGTTCCGGTGCAGCCGCTCGATGCCGTCCAGCAGCAGGTCCAGCGCGAACTCGAACTCGTACTGGTCGTCGCAGCCCGGCCCGACGACCGAGTCGCCGTCGTGGGACGCCGCGGTGGCGACGGCCGCGAGGTTGGGGAACCGGGCGGCCACCTCCGGCGGCAGGTCGGCCGGCGCCTCGGGCGCCGTCGCGCCGGACCGGCCGGCCTGCCGGGAGGCGTCGAACAGTTCCTGGCTGAAGCCCAGCACCCGGCTGCCCAGCGCGTGCATGACGTGGTGGGCCAGGTCGGTGGAGAACCCGCCCGCCCGCAGCGCGCCCACAGTCGAGTCGAGGTACGCGAGCACGGCCGGCGTAGCCATGGTCCGGGACTCGATCGCCAGCGACGCCCAGGGGTGGCGGAGCAGCATCCGCCGCGCCGACAGGACGCGCCGGCGGATCGCCTGCTTCCAGTCGCCGGCGGCCGGCGGGTCGATCTCCTCGACGACGATGTCGATCATTCCGTCGAGCAGTTCGTCCTTGTTGGCGACGTGCTTGTAGAGGGCCATCGGCACGACGCCCAGGTCCTGCGCGAGGTTGCGCATGCTGAGCGACTCGATCCCGGTCTGGTCGGCGAGCGCGACGGCGGCACGCAGGACGCGGTCCCTGGTCAGGGGTGCCCGGCGCACCGTCTCCACCTGCTCAGCCATGTCGTCCCCAGTCCTCCCGGTGGCCGTTGACACAGTAACCGTCTTGACGGGTGTACGGCGTACACCTAGCCTGGTCCCATCGCGGTGTACGCCGTACACCTGGGAGGGAGCGGGACATGAAGGCGATCGTCCAGGACCGGTACGGCCCCCCGGAGACACTCACGCTCGCCGACGTCGAGACGCCCGAGCCCGGCCCCGGTGACGTCCTCGTCCGGGTCGAGGCCGCCGCGGTGAACGCGTACGACTGGCACGTCATGCGCGGCGACCCCCGGCTGTCGCGGCTGGCGCTCGGCCTCGGGCGGCCCCGGGCCCGCGTCCGTGGCCGCGACTTCGCCGGCCGGGTCGAAGCCGTCGGCGCCCAGGTGCGGCAGGTACGCCCCGGCGACGCCGTCTTCGGCGACATGGGCGAGGCCGACGGCGCGTTCGCCGAGTACGTGCGCGTACCCGAGCACCTGGTCGCGCCGCGGCCGGCGAACCTGACCCCGGCGCAGGCGGCGGCCCTGCCGCTGGCAGGCGTCACCGCGCTCCAGGGGCTGCGCGACGCCGGGCAGGTCCGGCCCGGTCACCGCGTCCTGATCAACGGGGCGTCGGGCGGCGTCGGCACGCTCGCCATCCAGCTCGCGAAGGCGCTCGGCGCGACCGTGACCGGCGTGTGCCGCACCCGCAACGTCGCGCTGGTCCGCTCACTCGGCGCGGACCACGTGGTCGACTACACCCGCGACGACTTCACCCGCGCGGGGGACCGCCACGACGTGGTGTTCGACCTGGTCGGCAACCGCTCCCTCACGGCGTTGCGGCGGGCGCTGACGCCTTCCGGGACGCTCGTGCTCTCCGGCGGCGGCGTCTACCGCGGCGGCAGCCTGCTCGGCCCGATCGGGCTGCTGGCGCGCGGACGGCTGCTCGCGCCGGTCGTCAGGCAGCGCGTCGTCGTCCTCGCCACGTCACCCGGCCGGGCCCACCTCGACGTGCTGCGCGAGCACGCCGAGGCGGGCCGGCTCACGCCTGTGGTCGACCGGACGCATCCGCTGCGCGAGGTGCCCGAGGCCGTCCGCTACCTCGAAACCGAGCACGCGCGAGCCAAGGTCGTCATCACGATCTGAGCCCGCCGTCCCCAGCCCGGCGACTTATCCACAGGGTTGTCCACAGGTGGATGGATCACTGAAGGGCGGCCGCCGCGGCGGTGAGCGCGGCGAACGCCTCCCGCATCCGCCACGCGCTCCGGTCACGCGGTCCGATCGGGTTGGAGACGGTGCGCAGCTCGGCGAAGGGCACACCGGCCTGGGCGGCGGCTACCGCCACGCCGTACCCCTCCATCGCCTCGGCCACCGCGTCCGGGTGCCGTTCGGCGAGGGCCGCCGTGCTCGCGGCGGTGCCGGTCACCGTGCTGACAGTGAGCACGGTGCCGACGGTGGCCCCCGGTAGCGCGGCGCGCAGGCGGGCCAGCAGGCCCGGGTCGGCGGGCACGGTCCGGCCGCCGCCCAGCAACTCTGGAGGCATGCCCAGGTCCTCGACCGGGATGAACCCGGCCGGTGACTCGGCACCGAGGTCGGCGGCGACGCTGCGGTCGGCGAGCACAGTGCCGCCCACCGCGACCCGGCCGACGAACCCTCCGGCGATGCCGGCGCTGACCACCGCCCGGTACGGCCGCCCGGCCGCCTCGGCCAGCGCCAGCAGCCGCGCCGTGGCGGCCCCGGCGACGGCCGGGCCGACCCCGACCGGCAGCACCGTCACGTCCGACGGCACTGTCCCGTCCGACGGCACTGTCCCGTCCGACGGCACTGTCCCGTCCGACGGTGCCGGTGCGGTCGATGCGGCGAGGCCGGCACGGATCGCCTCGGCCTCGGCCGGCACGGCCGTGACCACGAGCAGACCGGTCACGCCACCGGCCCCCGGGGATCGCGGCGCTCGGTGTCCTCGACGCCGCCGGGCCCGCCCACCGATGAGGACGGCCGGTAGATGTGGAAGCCGGGCGGCGCCAGCCCGTCGTCGTCCGGCGGCGGGCCGGAACGCTGGGGCGCCGGTGACGTGGGCGCCGGATCGTCGAACGAGGTGGCGGCCGGTTCCTCGGCCCGGGTGGCCTGCTCCGCCGCCAGCTCCTGGTCGCCGAGCGGACGGCCGACCAGGTGCTCACCGCGCAGCTTGCCCGCGACCAGCACTCCGCGGACGGCCACCAGCGCGGCCACCGCGGCGGCGACCGTCACGCCGATCAGCCCGGTGAACGGCACCAGCCCGAGCCCGCCCCCGGCCACGAACGCCAGCATCAGCGCGGTCTCCGAGTGCGCGAACGAGCTGGCGCGCAGCCGCTCCGGGATGCGTTCCTGGATCGAGGCATCCACGGCCAGCTTGGCGATCCCGCTCATCATCGCGGCCACCAGGCAGAGCAGCGCCACCATGGGCAGCGAGAACTTCAGCGCGGCGAGCACCGCCACACCGGCCACCACGATCGTGCCGCTGGACTGGAGCGCTGTCGGCCGGTGGATGCGCAGACGGGTGCCGATCGCGGTGGCCAGGAACGTGCCGACCGCCAGCGCGCCGCCGACCAGGCCCAGTGCGCCCTGGGCGCCGAGGTCGCGGCCGAAGAAGTCGGTGGTCAGGTCACCGGCCTTGATCGCGAAGGCCAGGAACAGCAGCAGGAAGCCGTAGAGCCCGCGCAGCGCGGCCGCGCCGATCAGCGTGGCGATCACCAGCCGGCCGCTGGGACGGCCCCGGCCCAGCGGGCGCTCGCCGTCGCGGCGGCGCATCGCGCGCAGCGGGTGCGGCATCCGCTCCGGCGGCTCGGAGTCGGCCTTCGGCGGCAGCCGGAGCGAGATCACCATGCCGATCAGGAAGATCACCGAGGCGACCCGCAGCGGCCACTGCGGCCCGAACCAGAACGCGGCCAGCCCGATCGGCGCGACGAGCGCCCCGGCCACAGTGCCGTAGACGCTCGCGCGCGCCCCGACCTGGGACAGCCCGAGCCCTTCGGGGAGCAGCCGGGGGACCGCCGCCGAGCGGGCCACCCCGTACGCCCGGGAGAGCGCGAGCACGCCGAACGCCGCCGGGTAGAGCCCGAAGCCGCCGATGTAGTCGGAGATCAGCCAGGCCAGGAACGCCCGGCCGAGCATGGTGGTGGCGAGCGCGTACCGCCGGCCGTGGCGGAAGTGGTCGAGCAGCGGGCCGACCACCGGGGCGAGCATGGCGAACGGGACCATGGTCACCAGCAGGTAGAGGGCCACCTTGTTGCGCGCCTCGCCCAGCGGCACGTCGAAGAAGATCGTCCCGGCCAGGCCGATCGCGATGAGCGTGTCACCGGCGCAGGAGAGCGCGTGCAGGTCGAACAGGCGGACCATGCCCACCTCGTTGCCGGCGCTGCGGGCCCGGGCGGTGCCGGCCCGCCGGGTCATCCAGCGCCCGCCGTGCAGCGAGCCCCGCAGCAGCAGCCGGGTGGCGCGGATGCCGGTGCCGACGGTCCGCCCGAGGAAGGAGCGGCCGGAGCGGGAGGACAGCGCCATGCGTCCCATCCTCGCCCATCCTTTCCACGTGCGCCGCATCACCCGGAGAGAATGACTCCGGGGAGTGCCTGTCGCCCGTGGACGGGCATGGGGAACAATGGTCCGGTGACCAGGCCCGCCTCCGCCCGCGCTCCCCGGCTCGACCAGGTCTGCGCCGCCGCCGTCGAGGTGGCCCGCGACGCGATCACCGAGGTGGAGCCCACCGACATCGGTGATCATCTCCAGGCGGTCGCCGAGGGCGACCGGGTCGTCACCCACTACTTCGAATGCCGGATGGCCGGTTACCGCGGCTGGCGCTGGGCCGTCACTGTGACCCGGGTGCCGCGCAGCCGGCACGTCACCATCTGCGAGACGGTGCTGCTGCCCGGCCCGGACGCGCTGCTCGCCCCCGGCTGGCTGCCCTGGCAGGAGCGGCTCAAGCCGGGCGACCTGGGCCCGGGCGACCTGCTGCCCACCCCGGCCGACGACGAGCGGCTCGCCCCCGGCTACCTGCTCTCCGACGATCCCGCAGTGGAGGAGGCCGCCTGGGAGCTGGGCCTGGGCCGGCCCCGGGTGCTGTCCCGGGAGGGCCGCGCTGAGGCCGCCCAGCGCTGGTACGACGGCGACCACGGCCCGGACGCCGCGATCTCGGTCGCCGCGCCGGCCGCCGCCCGCTGCGGCACCTGCGGTTTCTACCTGCCGCTCGCCGGTTCGCTGCGCCTGGCGTTCGGCGCCTGCGGCAACTTCTACGCCCCGGACGACGGCCGCGTGGTGAGCGCCGACCACGGGTGCGGCGCGCACTCGGAAACGATGATCGAGTCGGCCGAGACGCCCGTCGACGAGCTGCCCACCGTCTACGACGACAGCGCGGTCGAGGCGATGACCGTCAGCCGGGCCCCTGGTTCGGTGGAGGCGGCCGAGCCGGCGGAGCCGTACGGCCACCCCTGACGGGTCAGCGCTGTCGCTGCGCGGCAGCCGCGCGCCGGCGACGCCGGTTGGCGTCGTGCCGCATCATCACCGCGAGGCCGGGAAAGCCCCACAGGAAACCGGCCAGGCAGGTCCAGAGCCAGTTCTGACGCCCGGATTCGGTGAGCCAGTCCCGGAAGAAGACCAGTAGCACCAGGCCGGCCACCGCCCAGGCGATCA
The DNA here is from genome assembly GCF_001029515.1 of Micromonospora sp. RV43. Lineage (NCBI taxonomy): Bacteria > Bacillati > Actinomycetota > Actinomycetes > Micromonosporales > Micromonosporaceae > Micromonospora > Micromonospora sp. RV43. The sequence goes on from NZ_LEKG01000067.1 coordinate 18,900, forward strand.
GCCCGGCGACGGCGAACGGCACCATCGGCGGGTCGAGCGGCTCCGGCCGCGGCTGTTGCTCCTGTGACACCGGCCCAGCGTACGTGATCGTTCTTCCCTGTCCGCCAGGTGATCTGGGACGATGCGCGCGACAAAACCCGGCCGATGACCTAGATGAGGACCCCATGTCCATTGCTCCGCCGCCGGATCACGGCACTCCGCCCGATCCCGCGCATCCACGAAACGCCTTCGACCGCTTCTTCCTGATCTCGGCGCGCGGGTCGACGCTGAGCCGGGAGCTGCGGGGCGGCTTCGCCACGTTCTTCACGATGGCGTACATCGTGGTGTTGAACCCGCTGATCCTGGGCAGCGGTAAGGACGGCGACGGCCGTTCGCTGGCCATCCCGGCGCTCGCCGCGGCGACCGCGCTGGTCGCCGGCCTGATGACCATCCTGATGGGCGTGGTGGCCCGGTTCCCGATCGCGCTCGCGGCCGGTCTGGGCGTGAACGCGCTCGTCGCCTATGAAATCGCGCCGCAGATGACCTGGGCGGACGCGATGGGCCTGGTGGTCATCGAGGGTGTGCTGATCGGCATCCTGGTGCTCACCGGACTGCGTACCGCGGTGTTCCGCTCGGTGCCCACGCAGCTCAAGACCGCGATCGGCGTCGGCATCGGTCTGTTCCTGACCATCATCGGCCTGGTCGACGCCGGTTTCGTGCGGCGCGTGCCGGACGCCGCGAACTCCACGGTGCCGGTCGGGCTGGGCATCAACGGCAAGATCGTCAGCTGGCCGATGCTGGTCTTCGTGGTGGGCCTGCTGATCACGCTGGTCCTGGTGGTACGCCGGGTCCGCGGCGCGATCCTGATCGGCATCCTGGCCTCCACCGTGCTGGCCATCGTGGTCGAGGCGATCGCCAACGTCGGCCCGTCGTTCGTCGACGGCAAGCCGAACCCGAAGGGCTGGGCGCTGAACGTGCCCGAGTTGCCCAAGCAGATCGTGGACCTGCCCGACCTGTCGTTGCTGGGCCAGTTCAACGTGCTGAACTCGTGGAGCCGGGTCGGCTGGCTGGTGCCGCTGATGTTCATCTTCACGCTGCTGATCACGGACTTCTTCGACACCATGGGCACGATGGTCGCGATCGGCCAGGAAGGGGACATGCTCGACGAGACGGGCACCCCGCCGAAGGCCAAGGAGATTCTGCTGGTCGACTCGATCGCCGCCGCCGCGGGTGGCGCGGCCTCGGTGTCCAGCAACACCTCGTACATCGAGAGCGCCGCAGGTGTCGCGGAGGGTGCCCGGACCGGTGTGGCCAACCTGGTCACCGGCGGGTTGTTCCTGCTCGCCATGTTCCTGGCGCCGCTGTCGCTGATCGTGCCGTTCGAGGCCGCCTCGACGGCGCTGGTGGTGGTCGGCTTCCTGATGATGACGGCGGTCCGCACGATCGACTGGACCGACTACGAGATCGCCATCCCGGCGTTCCTCACCATCGCGCTGATGCCGTTCACCTATTCGATCTCGAACGGCATCGGGGCCGGCGTGATCAGCTTCGTGCTGCTGAAGGTGGCCAAGGGTAAGGCCCGCGAGGTCCACCCGCTCCTGTACGGGGTCGCCGTGCTGTTCATCGTGTACTTCCTGCGCGGGCCGGTCGAGTCCGTGTTGCTCTGACGCTGGTGAGCCTGGTCATAACGCATGTCGTTAGCCAGGCTCATTAGTTAAGCTAACGAGTGTGACGGAGCGGACGGTGACGGCGAAACGCGTGCCACCGGCGCAGCTGGCGCCTCAGCTGCGAGATGCGATCACCCGGCTCAACCGGCGGGTCCGACAGGCCCGGCCGGTCGGCGACCTCACGGTCACCCAGCTGTCGGCGCTCACCAGCCTCAATCTGGCGGGCGCCCTCACGCCACGGGAACTGGCTGATGTCGAACGGGTGCAGCCGCCGACGATGACGAAGATCGTCGCGAAGTTGGAGGAGCGCGGCCTCGTGCAGCGCACTCCCCATCCGACCGACGGACGGCAGGTCATCCTGGCGGCGACCGAAGGGGGACGGGCCGTACTCGACCAGTTCGAGCGGGCCCGCAACGAGTGGCTGGCCACTCGGCTGGCCGCGCTGACCGAGGACGAACGCGAAACGCTACGGCGTGCAGCGGACATCCTCCAGGGCATCGCTCGCGCCTGACACCGCCGCCCGCGGTTCGCTTCGTCAGCTGTGGATGAAGCGTACCGACGCAAGGAGGCGCACCTAGAGTGCAGGCCAAGTTGAGCACGATGTTCCAGTCCCTACGAGTCCGTAACTACCGGCTCTTCGCCACCGGACAGCTGATCAAACTGATCGGTGTCTGGATGATGTTCATCGCCCAGGACTGGCTCGTCCTCGAGCTCAGCGACAATTCCGCGACCGCGCTCGGCGTGGTCACCGCGTTGCAGTTCACGCCCGTACTCCTGCTCACGCTGCTGTCCGGCCGGCTCGCCGACCGCTACGACAAGCGGATGCTGCTCTTCGTCGCCAACGCGTTCTGGACCGTGCTCGCGCTGGCCATGAGCATCCTGGTCCTCACCGGCCTGGTGCAGCTCTGGCACGTCTTCACGTTCGCCGCCCTGCTCGGCGTCGCCAACGCGGTCGAGACGCCGGTCCGCCAGGCGTTCGTCTCCGAACTGGTCGGCATGCCGCTGCTGCCGAACGCGCTCTCGCTCAACGCGGCAGTGTTCAACTCCGCCCGGATCGTCGGCCCGGCCGTCGCCGGCCTGGCCATCGCCGTCGTCGACGTCGGCCCGGTCTTCCTGGTCACCGCGCTCAGCTCGATCGCCCCGCTGGTCAACGTGGTCCGGATGCGTACCGACGAGCTGCACCGCAAGGACCTGCCACCGGTCGGCGAGCGGGACCAGGCCCGGGTGGTCGACGGCCTCCGGTACGTGGCACGCCGCCCGGACATCCTGCTGCCGATGGTCCTCATGTCGGTGATCGGGATGAGCCTGTTCAACTTCCAGCTCACCCTCGCCGCGCTCGCGAAGACCGTGTTCAACACCGGTGCCGCCTCGTTCGGCCTGTTCAGCACCGCCCTCGCGGCCGGCGCGCTGGTCGGGGCGCTGGCCGGCACCGGACGGCGCAGCCGGCCCTCGGTCTGGCTCGTGCTCGGCGCCGCGATCGGCTGCGCGATCTTCGGCACGCTCGTCGGGCTCGCCCCGGCGTACTGGATGGTCGTGACGCTGCTGCTGCCCGCCGGGTTCTTCATGATCTACTTTGCCCAGGCCGCCAACCAGCGCGTACAGCTCGGTGTCGACGCGTCCTTCCGGGGACGGGTGATGGCGCTGTGGGTGCTGGTGTTCCTGGGCACCAACCCGGTCGGCGCGCCGCTGATCGGCTGGGTCGCCGAGACGTACGGCGCGGGCGCGAGCATCTGGGCCGGTGGCCTGATCTCGCTGACCGCCGCGCTGCTGGCGCTCACCTGGCAGCTGCGCCGCTCCGGCGCCCGGCTGCGGATGCGGGTGCTGCCGATGCCCCGCTTCTACGTGGTTTCGCCCGGCGCCAAGTAGCCCTGATAGCCGGTCGTACCGGCCCGATTACCCAAACGGGTGGCGGGCCGGTGCGGCAGGGCTTAGCGTCGATGTGTGGAAGTGGGGCAGGGACTGCTGCTGGCGCTGGCGATCCTCGCCGTCTGCTGCCTGCCTGCCCTGTTCGCGCTGCTGTTCTGCGCCGACGAGATCATCGATCGGGTCGCCTGCGGATGGGCCGAGTGGCGGGAGCAGCGCCGGGAACGCCGTACCATCGCGCGGCTCGACCGGGCCATCGAGGCCGAGGCGCTGACCCGCGACATCGACCTCACCGAGTTCGACAAGGACGGCCGCCGTCCGCTGGAACAACTCGCCACCGACCTGCGCCGGCTCGGCGGCCACCGGCTCGCCGCCGCCGACCGCAGCGTGGTGTGGCACGGCGCGGTCATCGAGGCGTACGACGAACGGCTGCGCGCCGCCTGCCACGCGCTCGGCATCGCCGAACACCTGGCCGAACTGGACGGCGTCGACCGGGAGATCGAACGGGTACGCGTCGAAGGGCTGCTGCACGCCGCCGGGCTGACCCTGCCGGCCGCGCGCGCCGCGCACCACCAGCGGCACCGCTGACCGGGTGCGTCTCTTCGCGGCGATCTATCCACCTGCCGTGGTCGTCGCGGACCTGACCGCCCGGATGAAGGGCCTGCGGGTCGCGGCCGCCCGCCACGCCCGCCTCGCCGACCCGGCGAATCTGCACCTCACGCTCACCTTCCTCGGCGAGGTGCCGGACGACCGGCTGCCCGACGTGAAGCACGCGCTCGCCTCGGCCGCCCGGACGGCTCGCTCCCCGCGGCTGTGCCTGGCCGGTGGCGGCTGTTTCGGTGAGGGCCGGTCCACTGTGCTCTGGGTCGACGTGCGCGGCGAGGTCGAGGCGCTCGACGCGCTCGCCCTGTCGATCCGCGAGGGGCTGCGTGAGGCCGGGCTGCCCTGCGACGACAAGCCGTTCCGGGCGCATCTGACCATCGCCCGCCCTGGCGACCGGGTGGCCGAGGCCGACGTCCGCTCGGACGTGCACACGCTGCACGACTACGCCGGGCCGCAGTGGACGGCCGGCGAGGTGCTCCTGATCCGCAGCCACCTGGGCCCTACGCCGCGCTACACCCCCGTCGCCGCGTGGGCGCTTGCTGCGGGGCGTTGATGCGGGCAGGGCGTTGATGCGGGCGGGGCGTTAAGAAGGGGCCCCTCCTCTACCGGAGGCGTTAAGAAGGGGCCCTTCCTTACACCTACCAGGCCCAGGCCTCGGGGCCGGGACCGCCGTTGCCGACCGGCGGGAACAGCTCGTCGAGGCGGTTCAGCGTCGACTCGTCCAGCCGGACGTCGAGGGCGCCCAGGTTGCGGTCGAGCTGGTCCATGGTGCGCGGGCCGACGATCGGGGCGGTCACCCCCGGCCGGGACAGCAGCCACGCCAGCGCCACATCCGCCGGGTCGTGGCCCAGGTCGGCGCAGAGCTTCTCGTACGCCTCGATGGTGTTCCGGTGCTCGGCCAGCGCGTCGGCCGAGCGGCCGGTGGTGCCGCGCGCCGCGCTGCCCTCGGCCATCTTGCGGATGATGCCGGAGAGCAGCCCGCCGTGCAGCGGCGACCAGGGGATGATGCCCAGCCCGTAGTGCTGGGCGGCCGGCACGACCTCCAGTTCGACGTACCGGGTCAGCAGGTTGTAGATGCACTGCTCGGAGACGAGGCCGAGGAAGTTGCGCCTGCCGGCCGCGGCCTGCGCCTGCGCGATGTGCCAGCCGGCGAAGTTGGACGATCCGACGTAGAGCACCTTGCCCTGGGCGACGAGCGTCTCCATCGCCTGCCAGATCTCCTCCCACGGCGTGGTCCGGGAGATGTGGTGCATCTGGTAGAGGTCGATCGTGTCGGTCTGGAGCCGGCGCAGCGAGTCCTCGCAGGCCCGGATGATGTGCCGGGCGCTCAGGCCCTGCTCGTTGGGCCACTCGCCCATCTTGCCGTACACCTTGGTGGCGAGGACGACCTTGTCGCGGCGCCCGCCGCCCTGCGCGAACCAGCGGCCGACGATCTGCTCGGTGACGCCCTCACCGAGCTTCCAGCCGTAGACGTTCGCGGTGTCGAAGAAGTTGATCCCGTGTTCGAGCGCCCGGTCCATGATGGCGAAACTGTCCGGCTCGTCGGTCTGCGGACCGAAATTCATCGTGCCGAGGCAGAGTCGGCTCACGGACAGACCGGTGCGTCCCAGGTTCGTGTACTCCATGACTCCACCCTGGCACGCCGGCACTTAGAGTGCCCTCTCAACGAGCCAGGGTGGAGCGGTGGATCAGGATGATTCGCGGGCCGCCGGGCCGGTGCCGAACAGCACGTCGTCCCAGCTCGGCAACCGCTTGCGCGGCTTGCCACCGGCATCGGTGGACTCGGCTGCCGCACCGCCGGTCGCCGCCGCGGGGCCGGTGCGGCGAGGCCGCAGCACGGCCAGCGAGGGTACGGCCGGGATCTCCTTCGGCGCGTCCGAGTCGTCGTCGAAGGCCGAACCCTGCCCACCACCGAGCAGCGCGGCGGCACCACCGGCGACGGCCCGCTGACGGGGCGCCTCCTGCCCGGCCAGCGCGGCCGGGGAGCGGGTGTCGAGACCACGCCCGGACGTGCCGCCGAGCGGCCGGTCCAGCGAGGCGAGCAGCGCGTCCCGACCGGCGCGGATCGGGTCACGCCCCGGACGGGCATGCTCGGAGGCAGCCGGCAGGCCGTGCCCACCCCGGCTCGGCTCGCCGCGCGACGGACCGGGCAACGCGTGGCCGCCCCGCTCGGGCGCCGGCTCCTGGCCGAGGATCGGCGTGGGCCGCTCGGCGCACAGGTACTGCGCCATGTCGTCGTGCGGGGCGACGTTCTGCCGGGTCTTGTCCAGGTCCCACACCGCCTGTGCGGTGGCCTTGCCGGACGGCCAGGTCGCGATGATCCGCCAGGTGCCGTCGTCGCGGCGGTAGGCGTCCCACGAGATCTTCTCGGTGTCGATGCCGTGCTGGGCCAGCCGGCCGTTGACGACCTCGGCAAGCGGGGTCGGCTTCTCCGCGCCCTTGAGCCGGGTGCGGCGGGCGTGCTGGGCGAGCATGGCCCGCTCCTGGAGCACCGGACCGGCGTAACGCAGCACCCGGTCGACTGGTACGCCGGCGATGCGGGCGACGTCCTCCGCGGACTCGCCGGACCGGATCCGGGCCTGGATGTCGCGTGGGGACAGCGACGGCGTCGGGTCGGTGGCGCTCGGCACCACAGCGAGCGGCGGGGCGCCCGGCTCGGCGTGCAGCGCCGACGCGATCCGCTCGTCGATGGGCAGCGCCAGCAGGCGCCCCACCTCGTCGGCGAGCACCAGGGCCTGGCCGTCCTCGGAGAGGGCGACGAAGCGTACTGGGCGCATGGGCTTGCCTCCGTCCCGCTTCGCTGGCCGTCACGCCACGGGAGCCGGCCACCCGGGCGTCTCGCACCACCGTACGCTCATCTACCCGCCGATGGGGACTGCGACACCCCGGCATGTCGTGACTGAGCTGCGGTAACGATCACGGTGGGTGGCCGCCGGGGCCCCGACGGCCACGCACCGTCACGACGTGATCAGAGTCGCTCCACCACGTAGTCGATGGACGCGGTGAGCGCCTCGACGTCGGCCGGCTCGACGGCCGGGAACAGCGCCACCCGCAGCTGGTTGCGGCCCAGCTTGCGGTACGGCTCGGTGTCGACGATGCCGTTGGCGCGCAGCGCCTTGGCGATCGCCGTGGCGTCCACCTCGTCGGCGAAGTCGACGGTGGCGACCACGTTGGACCGCAGCGCCGGGTCCGACACGAACGGCGTGGCGAACGACGAGCGCTCGGCCCAGCCGTACACGATGCCGGCGCTCTCGGCGGTGCGCTTGGCCGCCCAGGCCAGCCCGCCCTGGGAGTTCATCCAGTCGGTCTGCTCCGCGGCCAGGAAGATGGTCGCCAGCGCCGGGGTGTTGTACGTCTGCTCCAGCCGCGAGTTGTCGATCGCGGTGACCAGGTCGAGGAAGGTCGGGATGTAGCGGCCGGACTCCTTGACCTCGGTGGCCCGGGCCAGCGCGGCCGGCGACATCAGGGCCAGCCAGAGCCCGCCGTCGGAGCCGAAGCACTTCTGCGGCGCGAAGTAGTAGACGTCGGTCTGGGCGACATCAACGTCCAGCCCGCCCGCGCCGGAGGTGGCGTCGACCAGCAGCAGCGAGCCCTCGTCGGCGCCCGCGACCCGGCTGATCGGCACCGCGACGCCGGTGGAGGTCTCGTTGTGCGGGGTGGCGTAGACGTCCACGCCGGCCTCGGCCACGAGCGACGGGGCGCTGCCCGCGTCGGACTTGCGCACGGTCGGCTCACCGAGGAACGGCGCGTCCTTGACCGACTTGGCGAACTTGGCGCCGAACTCGCCGAAGCTGGCGAACTGGGCCCGGTCGCGGATCAGGCCGAACGTGGCGACCTCCCAGAACGCGGTGGTGCCGCCGTTGCCGAGCACCACCTCGTACCCCTCGGGCAGGGAGAAGAACTCGGCCAGGCCGCGGCGCAGCCGGGCCACCTGGTCGCGGACCGTCTTCTGCCGGTGCGACGTGCCCAGGTAGCTGGTGGCGACGTCGGCGAGGGCGGAGACCGCGGCCGGACGGACCTTGGACGGGCCGCAGCCGAATCGTCCGTCGGCGGGCCTGATCTCGTCGGGAATCCGGATGGTCGGTGCGTCAGCCACGGTTGTCTTGATCCTTCCGCGTGGGCGGGACGGGCCCTTGGTGCGGGCGCGGACCGATGGCCGGGCGTGCGCCGGGCGCACGAGGCGGCCGGGGTCCGAACCCGGCCGGCAGCGCTGCCGGCCTTCATCCTCCCACCCGGGCGGCCCGGACCGGCGGCTGGTCCCACTGTCGGCGCTGAGTCGTGCGCCACAGCGGCGCAGCGCCTCGTGGGCACGGAGGCGGGCGTTAAGAAGGGGCCCCGCCTCTACCGGAGGCGTTAAGCGGGGCCCCTTCCTTACACGTCAGACGCCGTGCGGGATGGCGTCCCAGCCCTCGACCTGCTGCGGCTTGCGCGGGCCGTGGCCGACGTACGTGGCCGACGGCCGGACCAGCCGCTGGAGCTTCTTCTGCTCCAGGATGTGCGCCGACCAGCCGCCCATCCGGGCGCAGGTGAACATCGAGGTGAACATGTGCGCCGGCACCTCGGCGAAGTCCAGCACCACCGCGGACCAGAACTCGACGTTGGTGGCGAGGACGCGGTCCGGGCGGCGGGCCTGCAGCTCGGCCAGCGCGGCCTTCTCCAGCGCCTCGGCGACCTCGAAGCGGGGCGCGCCCAGCTCCTTGGCGGTACGCCGCAGCACGCGGGCGCGCGGGTCCTCGGCCCGGTAGACCCGGTGGCCGAAGCCCATCAGGCGCTCGCCCCGGTCCAGGACGCCCTTGACGTACCCGTCGGCGTCGCCACTGCGCTCGACCGCCTCCAGCATGCTGAGCACCCGGGACGGGGCGCCGCCGTGCAGCGGGCCGGAGAGCGCGCCGATGCCGGAGGAGATGCAGGCCGCGGCGTCCGCGCCGGTGGAGGCGACGATCCGGGCGGTGAAGGTGGAGGCGTTCAGGCCGTGCTCGGCGGCCGAGATGAAGTACGCGTCGACGGCCTTGACGTGCCGCGGGTCGGGCTCACCGCGCCAGCGCTTCATGAACCGCTCGACGATGGTCTCCGCCTTGTCGATCTCCTTCTGCGGCACGGCCGGCAGGCCCAGGCCGCGCGCCGACTGGGCGACGAAGGACAGCGCGGTGACCGACACCCGGGCCAGGTCCTCGCGGGCCTGCTCGTCGGAGATGTCGAGAAGCTGGTTGAGCCCCCAGTACGGGGCCAGCATGGCGACCGCGGACTGCACGTCGACGCGGATGTCACCGGAGTGAACCGGCACCGGGAACGGCTCGGCCGGCGGCAGGCCCGGGCCGAACCGGCCGTCCACCAGCAGTGCCCAGACGTTGCCGAACGAGACCTGGCCGATCAGGTCCTCGATGTCCACGCCCCGGTAGCGCAGTGATCCCCCCGCGCGGTCGGGTTCGGCGATCTCGGTCTCGAAGGCTACGACGCCTTCCAGGCCCGGTTTGAAATCGGACATGTCGTCTCCTGGCTTCGGCTCGGCGCGCCCGGGCGGGCTGATCGAGCCCCGCAGCTCAGGCGACCCTTCAGGGATGTGGTTCGTGACATCTTGCCCGGTGGGTAACGCGCTGCGCGACCCACAGCCACTGTGCGCCACGCGACATCCCCGCCGGTGGACGCCCGTTCGGGGAGGAGAAGACTGGGTACCGGGGCCTGGCCAGCGTCGGGGGACGCCGGCACGCCCGGGAGAGGGACTACCACAGTGACAGGCGACACACCCGCCCCGGCCGGCATGCGTAACGAGTACGCGGCCGACCTGGGCCTGACCGAGACGGACCTGGCGCCCGACTGGCACACCCAGTTCGCCCGCTGGTTCGCCGACGCGGTGGCCCATCAGCTGCCCGAGCCGAACGCGATGGTGCTCGGCACGGCCGACGACCGGGGCCGGCCCAGCGGGCGCACAGTGCTGCTCAAGGGATACGGCCCGGAGGGCTTCGTCTTCTACACCAACCACGGCTCGCGCAAGGGCGCCGAGGTGATCGGGAACCCGTGGGCCAGCCTGGTGTTCCCATGGTTCCCGATGCAGCGGCAGGTGATCGTGACCGGCCGGGTCGAGCAGGTGGACCGGGCCGAGACCGAGGCGTACTTCGCCACTCGGCCGCGCGGCTCGCAGCTCGGGGCGTGGGCCAGCGCCCAGTCGACGGTGGTGCCGGACCGGACCGCGCTCGACGCGGCGTACCGGGCGGCGGCCGAGCGGTTCGCCGACGTGGACCCGATCCCCGCGCCGCCGTACTGGGGCGGGTTCCGGGTCCGTCCGGAGACTGTCGAGTTCTGGCAGGGCAGGGCCAGCCGGCTGCACGACCGGCTGCGTTTCCGGCGTACCGGGGACGGGTTCTTCGTCGTCGAGCGGCTCGCACCGTGACCGACGTCACGCAGACCCGGCGGCGGGGCGCGCGCCGCTGGGCGATCGACCTGCGTCCGCTGCGCGTGCCCGCGTACCGGCGGGTCTGGACCGGCAACGCGATCGCCATGTTCGGGTTCCAGTTCACCGCCGTGGCGGTGCCGGTGGAGATGTTCGACCTGACCGGCGGCTCGCTCTGGGTCGGTCTGCTCGGCATCGCGGGCTTCGTACCGCTGCTGATCTTCGGGCTGTGGGGCGGCGCGGTCGCCGACGCCCGGGACCGCCGCCGTGTGCTGCTCGTCGGCGGCTGCGTGCTCTGGGCCTCGACGCTCGGGCTTCTGGTGCAGTCGCTGGCCGGTGCGCGCAGCCCGCTGCTGCTCCTGCTGCTCGTCGGCCTCCAGTCGACCGCCTTCGCGATCACCTCGCCGGCCCGCAGCGCGATCCTGCCCCGGCTGGTGCCCGCGGAGCTGGTCCCGGCGGCCACCACGCTGAACTTCACCACGTTCACCGCCGCCGCCGTCTTCGGCCCGCTCGCCGCCGGCCTGATCTTCGCCGCCTGGCAGGTCGGGGTGGCGCTGCCCATCGCGTACGCGGCGGACGCGCTGCTGTTCACCGCGTCGCTCTGGGCCACGCTGCGGCTGCCCGCGATGCCGCCCGCGCCGGACCCGGACGGTGGTGTCCGCAAGGCCGGGTTCGCCAGCATCGTCGACGGCTTCCGCTACCTGGCGACCACGCGGGTGCTGCTGCTCTCCTTCGCCATCGACCTGATCGCGATGATCCTGGCCATGCCGCGGGCGCTGTTCCCGGAGCTGGCGCAGGAACGCTTCGGCGGTGCCTCGGCGGTGGGCTGGCTCTACAGCTCCATCGCCATCGGCGCGATGCTGGGCGGCCTGACCTCGGGGTGGATCAGCCGGGTACGACGGCAGGGCCTCGCGCTCACAGTGGCGGTGGTCGGCTGGGGCGTGGCCATCGCGCTCGCCGGGCTGGCCGGGCAGCTGTGGGTGGCGGTGGTGCTGCTGGGCGTCGCCGGCGCCGCCGACCTGGTCAGCGCCACGCTGCGCCAGTCGATGCTGCTGGTCTACGCGCCGGACCGGATGCGTGGCCGCCTCCAGGGCGTGAACACGGTCGTGGTGGCCGGTGGCCCGCGTCTGGGCGACCTGCGGGCCGGTGCGATGGCCGCCGGTTTCGGCACCGGCTTCGCCATGGTCGGTGGCGGCCTGGCCGCCGCCGTACTCGCGGTGCTGCTGGTGGTGGCGTTCCCGGCGCTGCTGCGCTATCGCTCGACCACTCCCGCCGAGGACCGGCACTGACGGTAGGGTCGCCGACATGGGGATCGACGTGCAGCCTCCGTCCGGTACACAGTGGACCATCGCGGCCGACGGCCACGAGGCCGTCGTGGTCGAGGTGGGCGGCGGCCTGCGGGCCTACCGCTACGACGGCGTGGACCACCTCGACGGGTACGCCGAGGACGAGGTCTGCCCCGGCTCGGCCGGGCAGGTGCTGGCGCCGTGGCCGAACCGCGTCCGGGACGGCGTCTACACGGTCGGGGAGCGGTCGTTTCAGCTCGACCTCACCGAGCCGGAGCGGCACAACGCCCTGCACGGCCTGGTCAACTGGGTGCGGTGGCAGCCGATCGAGCAGTCGGCGGACAGCGTGACCGTCGGCTACGACCTGCCGCCGAGCCCCGGCTACCCGTGGGCGCTGCGGCTGCGGGCCCGGTGGAGCGTCGGCCCGGACGGCCTGCGGGCCGAGCACGAGGCGACGAACGTCTCCGACGAGCCCGCGCCGTTCGGCTTCTCCGTGCACCCCTACCTGCAACTGCCGAAGGTCGGCGTGGACGAGTTGCGGTTGCACGTACCGGCCCGGCGGCGGGTGCTGGTGGACAGCCGCCTGCTGCCGGTCGCCGCCGCCGAGGTGACCGGCTCCGAGTTCGACTTCACCAGCCCGCGCCCGATCGGCGACCTGGTGCTCGACACCGCGTTCGGTGACGTCGAGCGGGACGCCGACGGCGGCTCGGCGGTGGTGCTGAGCGCGCCGGACGGCTCGTCCGGGCTGCGGATCTGGGCGGACCGCGAGTTCGGCTGGTGGCAGGTGTTCACCGGCGACACGCTCGGCGGGGAACGGCACCGCCGGTCCGTGGCGGTGGAGCCGATGACCTGCCCGCCCGACGCGTTCCGCTCCGGCAAGGACCTGATCATGCTGGAGCCGGGGCAGACCTGGCGGGGCGCCTGGGGCGTCCGCCCGGAGGTCTGAGCGTGGAGTTCGCCGACGTCGTCCGGCGCCGCCGGATGGTGCGCAACTACGACCCCGACAGGCCGGTGCCGCCGGAGGTGGTGGACCGGCTGCTCGACCACGCCGTCCGGGCCCCGTCGGCCGGGTTCTCGCAGGGCTGGGGCTTCCTGGTGCTGGAGGAACCCGAGGACCGGGAACGGTTCTGGGCCGCCACCACGCCTGGTGGCGGCGGCCGGGAACGCTGGCTGGCCGGGATGCGCCGGGCGCCGCTGATCGTGGTGCCGCACGCCAACCGCGACGCCTACCTGGACCGCTACGCCGAGGCGGACAAGGGCTGGGCGGACCGCGCCGAGGACCGCTGGCCGGTGCCCTACTGGTACGTGGACACCGGCTTCGCGGCGCTGCTGATGCTGCTCACCGCCGTGGACGAGGGGCTGGGCGCCTGCTTCTTCGGCATCCCGCCGCAGCGCATCGGGGCGTACCGGGAGGCGTTCGGGGTACCGCCGGAACTGCACCCGATCGGTGCGATCACAGTAGGTTACCGAGCTGTCGACCACCGGTCACCGTCGCTGCGCCGAGGGCGGCGTCCGGTGCAGGATGTGGTGCGGCGGGGACGGTGGACCTGAGCGGTTAGGCTGACATCCACATTGTCAGCCTGGCCTGGGGAGGAGAGCACGCCGTGATCTTCAGGGCGGTCCGGGACGGGCGTCCCTACCCGGAGCACAACCTCACGCTGAAGCAGTGGGCCGAGATTCCGCCGCGCCCGCTGCGGCTTGACCAGCTCATCACCACCAAGCGCGAACTCGCGCTGGACAAGCTGCTCGCGGAGGACTCCACCTTCTACGGCGACCTCTTCCCGCACGTCGTCCAGTGGAACGGCGGCCTCTACCTGGAGGACGGCCTGCACCGGGCGCTGCGCGCGGCGCTCCAGCAGCGCAACCAGATCCACGCGCGGGTGCTCGTGCTCGGTGACCAGGGCGAGTGACGCCTCCCTGAGTCTTGGTTAAGGTGACGCCATGACTCCTCTCGACCTGCTCGACATCGATGCGTCGCTCAGCGACGAGGAGCGGCAGATCCGCACCGTCGTGCGCCGGCTCGTGACCGACCGGGTACGCCCGCACGTCGCCGGCTGGTACGAGGACGGCCAGGTCCCGGCCCGGGAACTGGCCCGCGAGTTCGGCAAGCTCGGCCTGCTCGGCATGCACCTGACCGGCTACGGCTGCGCCGGCGCGTCAGCGGTCGCGTACGGGCTCGCCTGCCTGGAGCTGGAGGCCGGCGACTCCGGCGTCCGCTCGCTGGTGTCGGTGCAGGGATCGCTCGGCATGTACGCCATCTGGCGCTACGGCAGCGAGGAGCAGAAGCAGCGCTGGCTGCCCGCCATGGCGGCCGGCGAGGCGATCGGCTGCTTCGGGCTCACCGAACCCGACCACGGCTCCGACCCCGCCTCGATGGCCACCCGCGCCCGCCGCGACGGCGACGACTGGATCCTCAACGGCAGCAAACTGTGGATCACCAACGCGCCGATCGCGGACGTGGGCGTGATCTGGGCGCGTACCGACGACGGGGTGCGCGGCTTCGCCGTACCCATGGACACGCCGGGGGTGACGGCGCGCGAGATCCGGCACAAGATGTCGCTGCGCGCATCCCTGACCGGCGAGATCGCCCTCGACGACGTCCGGCTGCCGGCCGACGCGCGACTGCCCGAGGCGATCGGGCTCAAAGCGCCGCTGGCGTGCTTGACCGAGGCCCGGCACGGCATCGTCTGGGGCGCGCTCGGCGCGGCCCGCGACTGCCTGGAGACCGCACTGGAGTACGCGACCACGCGCACCCAGTTCGGCCGCCCGCTCGCCGGATTCCAGCTCACCCAGGCCAAGCTCGCGGACATGGCGGTGGAATGGAACAAGGGCATGCTGCTCGCGCTGCACCTGGGCCGCCTCGCCGACGCGGGCACGCTGCGGCCCGACCAGGTGAGCGTGGGCAAACTGAACAACGTCCGCGAGGCGCTCGCCATCGCCCGGCAGTGCCGCACGATCCTCGGCGCCAACGGCGTATCGGGGGAGTACCCGGTGATGCGGCACGCCAACAACCTGGAGAGCGTGCTCACCTACGAGGGCACCTCCGAGATCCACCAGCTCGTCATCGGCCAGCGGCTCACCGGCCTGTCCGCGTTCGCCTGACCTGCGGCTTTACCCGATCGGGGCGCTCGGCGAGCGACTGTCGCACGGTGGCCGTACCGTCATTGTCAGTCGATGTGTCGGCTGAGGATCGATGTGTCGGACGAGGAAGAGTCGGACGAGGACGGTGAGGGCGATGGCCCGCGACGGTGACATCAACGAGCCCACCCGGGAGTTCCCGGACTACCCCACCAGCGAGTCCCTTCGCGACCGGGCGGAGGGCTCGCCCGACCACGACCGCGAGTACGCCCCCGGTGCCCCGGCGTCGGGCGGCGGCCCGGCGCGCGGCCTGCTCTGGGTGCTCGGCGCGGCGGCGCTGGCGGTCGTGGTGCTGCTCGGCGTGCAGGCCACCGGTCTGCTGCCCGACTTCCGCAACCCGTTCGCCAAGGAGCAGACCGACCGCAGCCAGCCGCCGCTGCTCAAGTCGATCCGTGACCTGAGCCGCTACGTCGCCGCCGAGGGCAACTTCCAGGTCGTGGTCGACGTGCAGAACGACAGGCGCAACGTGCCCGACTTCCTGCTCAACGAGCGCACGCTGTTCGTCGGGGCGGGCCGGGTCGAGGCGTACGTCGACTTCGGGAAGATCGCCGACGGTGCCGTGGTGGTCTCCGAGGACGGCAAGTCCGCCGAGATCAAGCTTCCCGCGCCGCAGCTCGGCGAGACCGATCTGGACATGGACAAGAGCTACGTGTTCGCCGAGCAGCGCGGCCTGATCAACCGGCTCAACGACCTGGTCGCGGGCGACCCGAACCGGCAGCAGCAGGTCTACAAGCTCGCCGAGGACCGCATCACCGCTGCCGCCCGGGACAGCGGGCTCACCGCCCGGGCCCAGGAGAACACCCGCAAGATGCTCGAAGGGCTGCTGCGCTCCCTCGGGTACGAGAAGGTGACGGTCACGTACACCGCTCCCTGACCGCTCTGACGCCGCGCGCCCGCCCCGGTGGTTCCGGGGCGGGCGCGTCGCGCGTGTGCCGGCGTCCCGGCTCGTGTCGCGTCAGCGGGTGGCGAGGTAGCGGTCCTCGTTCGGCATCAGGATCCACAGGATCAGGTAGACGATCACCTGCGTGCCGGGCAGCAGCA
This sequence comes from Micromonospora sp. RV43, assembly GCF_001029515.1. Classification (NCBI taxonomy): domain Bacteria; kingdom Bacillati; phylum Actinomycetota; class Actinomycetes; order Micromonosporales; family Micromonosporaceae; genus Micromonospora; species Micromonospora sp. RV43. The sequence goes on from NZ_LEKG01000067.1 coordinate 34,865, forward strand.
GCGACAGCAGGAACAGCAGCCGGACCATGCCGGCCGACATGCCGAACCGCTGCCCCAGGCCGGCGCAGACACCGGCGATCATGCGCCCCTGGCGGGGCCGGACCAGTTTGCGACTCATCGTCGTCTCCCACTTCTGCGGCGATCCGCCGCGCTGATTCCACGGTAGAAAGGGGTACGCGCCGCGCCCTCAGCCCCGAGGAGGATCGGCGACCCGGGCACCCGTAGGTGCTTACCCCGGCGCTTCCTCACCAACGCCCCCCGCTCCTCGCCTCACCCTCGCTCACCCTCGCC
>NZ_LEKG01000370.1:0-1126 GCF_001029515.1 Micromonospora sp. RV43
TACGGCAACGCCGCCGGCGTGATCGGCGCGTTCGACTTCATCGTCCGTCAGGCGTTCGAGGGCACCCGGCCGCGGTGGCGCAACACCCTGATCTGGGACTACGGCCCGCAGATGCAGCCGCAGGAGTTCACCAACAACTGCCGGACCAACGTCACCGGACCGGACGGCTACTGCGGGCAGAACCCGTTCTACTTCGCCTACGTCAGCTCCGGCAGCTGGCGCAGCGACAAGCCCAGCACCACCGGCTACTACTACAACAGCCAGCTCACCGCCGGCAGCGGCAAGTACCGCGACGACAACTACGGATCGTTCTTCGCCTCCGGCTACTCGCAGCTGTTCTACGCCCCGACCATCCACACCGGCCGCTGGAACCAGTGCACCGTCAGCCCCGGCTGCCGCTACTACCAGGTCCCCTGGGCCTGAACCAGCACCGATCAAGAGCCGGGTGGCCGCCTTCGCGGCCGCCCGGCTCTGCGTGATGCCGGCGGCATCAAACCAGCAAGATGACGCCTCCTGCCGCAGGGCACACGGCGTGAGTCAGGGCGGCGGGGCCTCGCCGCGCACGGTGCGGGCCGTTAACTGCACGAACGGCTCGTTCAACGTCAGCTCAATGCCCTGCTGCTGCGCGCGGTGCCACACCTGGTCGAGGACGGCGTCCACGCTGTCGTACCCGGGCGGCGGCTTGAGCAGCCAGAGACGCCCCCGGGGGCGCCCGCTGATACCGACCCGGGCCAGGGTCCAGTCATGGTCGTCGTCGATCTCCGCCATCATCGCCGGACCGGCCTCGCGGGTCTCCGTGCGCAGAACGGCGTGCGTCTTCGGGTCCTGCTCGTACCAGGTGTCGTAACGGGTGGCCCGATCAGGCACCCACGTGCGCAGCACGCGCGGCCACACCGCCGGCAGGAACGCGTACAGCGGCGCGTCGGGGGCCAACTGCCAGCCCCGCGCCATCAGCTCCCGCACCTCCGGCAGCTGCTCCGGGCCGAGCCCAGCCGCCTCGCCCGCGTCCTCGGCGGCCGGATCCGGGGGCTGGTCCACGCCCCAGTCGTAGGCGATAGTCACCCCCGCACTGTACGACCGCGCCCGCCAGGCGGCGCCGCTGTTGGACCAGCTCAGGCGACGTCAG
>NZ_LEKG01000068.1:0-34973 GCF_001029515.1 Micromonospora sp. RV43
CGGGCAGGTGGATGGTGTCGCAGTGCACGGCGGTCCCGTCGCCGTCGTGGGCGTACAGCTCGCCGTAGCGGTCCTCGGGGCCGTCGACGGCGGCGAGCAGCTTCTGCGCCTGGCGGGCCGCGGCGTCAGGAACCGCGACACCGCTGCCGCAGACCCGGCCCCGGCCGTCGGGCCGCGTTGGGATGCCGCTGGGTGCGTCCCAGTCGACGGTCCAGGACAGACGCTTGCGGCCACGCTTACGGCCGTACGCCTGGCGTTGGAGTTGCAGGTGGACGGTGTGCTGGTCGCCGTGGGGCATCCGCACGGTGGCGGTGACCGGAGCCCCGTGGTTGGTGTACGCGTACCGCTTCGGCCCGAGCAGGACGGTGCGAGGGTCGATCTGCAGGGACGTGTCGCGCCAGCGTGGGTCCGTGCCGGACCAGCCGTCGCGGCGCGCCCACAGCTTCCACCAGAGGTGGCCGCTGTGCGCCTTGATCGAGATGACCTTCGACTCGTAGTCGACTGGGTTGAGGCGACGCTGCACCCAGGTGCCGAACCGTTCGGTGTGCAGGTACAGCGACAGCCACCAGAGGTGGAGGCTGACGGCGAGGGTCTGCTCGGACCCGCCGTTGCCGACCTTCAGGCTGAACCCGAGGTCCGGCAGTCCGCCGCGGCCGAGGTAGATCTCCCCGCCGAGATCCCCGGTGGGCTTGGCCGGGAACGGGCCGGGGGTCTGCGGGTCGGCCTTGATGAAGACGAACCGGGCGTCCGGGTCGGTCGGCGGGGACTCGCCGAACGGGCCGGTGTACCGGTCGCCGATGTTCCAGCGGGCGGGGTCGAGGCTGCCCTGCGGGTCGGGCCGTACTCCGCATCGGTCGCACACGACCCAGCGGGAGCCGGACTGGCCGTGGGCGCTCTTCGTGCCGTCGACCACCGGCCGGTGGCCAGCCAGCCGACAGGCGAGGATCAGCCGGGGCACCCGGTGCAGCCAGAAGCCGCGGTGCACCCAGCTGCCCGGCAGCCGGTCGTCGCCGTCGAGGCGGTTGATGGTGAAGGCATAGACGCTCACAGCTCGCGCCTCCGCCGGGCCCTCTCGCCGAGGGTGCGCAGGTGTTCGGTGAGGTTCGGTGCCTGCGCGTGGTAGTGGACGTCGGTGCGGGCGGCGGTGTGCTCGTTGATCCTGCGGCCGATCAGCTCGTCGAGCTGGCGCACGATCTCGGTCACCATCCCCGCGGTCGCCGTGTCCTCCACAACCTCGACACGGGCCGGCGTGACGAAGGCGCCCTTACCGCCGATCTCCCGGGCGAACTCGGTCCAGTCCTCGGCGACCTGCTTGCGGGCGTCGGCGTCGGGCACCTCGGGGTGCTCGTCGACGACGAGCGCGAACCGGTTGACGTAGTTGCCGTTGACCTGCTCGTCGGGCAGGGAAAGCACCTGGACGCGCATCAGTCCGCCACCGCCCAGTTGACGGGCGTCGGCTCCGGGCCGTCGCCGGGCGCGCCGAGCCCACGGCTGCGCAGTCGCAGCTTCTCGACCTGATCGCGGCGCATGATCGAGCGGCGGGTGAACGTCTTGCCGGCTTCGCGGTCGCTGAGCAGGTAGTAGGTCTTCCCGCCGTCCTCGCTGAACGCCTCCGGGTTGCGCCGGCACTGCCAGAGCGTGTGCCCCGACTGTTCGGCCACGTCCACCCAGTCCTCCGGGTCGTCAGTGAGCGGGGACAGGGTGCCGAACCCCAGCAGCGTGTTGATCTGCTCCCGGGCGCACGCGGCGGATCCGCCGGAGTGGCCGTAGGAGGCGAAAGCGCTGACTGCGGCGACGATCGACTGCGCGTACGCGGGGTCTTCCGCGAACTGGCCGGACAGCTCCAGCTCGCGTCGGGCGTGTTCGACGAGGGACATCGGGGACTCCTAGCCGGGGATGCGTGGGGATGTAGAAGGGTCGACCCGGCGCGCATCCCCTCGCGCCGGGTCGACCCTGGTCTGTGAATGGGTCAGCGGCCGGCGGTGGCTTCGGCGCGCAGCTTCGCGATCAGGTTGCGCCGGTACTCGACGAGCGGGCCGTAGTGCCTGGCACCTGCCTGGAAGCGGCTGATCATGTCTTCCAGGCCCATCTCTAGGTTGGGCAGGTCGTCTGGGGTGAACGGCTCGTATCCCGGCCGGCGCGTAGCGGCGGCGGCTGCGCGAGGTCCGCGGCGGCCCTTCCCTCGGGGGTTCTTCGGTCCGTTGACGAGGATCGGTCCGAGCTCACCGTCTTCGGTGATCATGGCCCGCACGCGGTTGAGTCGACGGCCGGCGGTCGACCGGCCCTCGCCGCCGGCGGCCGCAGTGTAGAGCCGCTTCAGGTCGTCAGCGTTGAGCTTCAGGCCCGGGTCGGCGCCGCGCAGAATGGGCAGCACAGCGCACTTGCAGTTGTCGTGCAGCGGCTTCAGCTCTTCGATCCGGTACCAGCGGTCGGCGGCGACGATGCACAGACCGCAGGGGCCTTCCTTCGACAGCTCCGGTCGCAGGATGCGCCGCCAGCCAATGACCTCGCGCGGGTCGTACTGGATCAGCACTTCGTGCTCCTGGGCGCGCTGCGCCAGGGCCACGTCGGTCTGGGCCATGGCCTGCGCCCGTTGCAGGGCCTTGCGGCGGGCCACGTCCTCGGAGTCACCCTCGCTGATCCGGTAGCGGTACTGCGCGGCGACGCGGCTGTACGCGGCGAGCGGGTCGACCGCCCGCAGCGTCGGCGTTGCGGCCGGCGCGGGAGCGGCGCGGGTGCGGCTGCGGGCGAGTTGCTGGCCCGGGCTGAGCGGGTCACCGGGCCGGACGAGCCCGGTGTTGACGGTCCGGCCGGCGACAGTCGGGGCGTCGTCGTCCGGATCCGGGTCGCGCCGGCGCGCGGTAGACGGTTCGGGGTCGCGGAACACGCGGTCCAACGGCAGGTCGCCGTCCGGGACCAGCTCCACGGGCGGCCGATCCAGCACCTCGGCCAGCTCGGGGGTCAGATGGCGGCGCAGCTTCGTGATGTCGACGGCGCCGACCGGCCGGTGCGGCCGGCCGGTCATCGTCGTCATGGCCCGGGCCAGGTACGCGTCGGTGACCTCGGCCATGCGCCGCTGCACGGGTTGAACGACCCGCAGCACCTGCAACATGGCCAGGTCGACCTCGACGTTGTCGTACCAGCCCGTGAACCCTCGCAGCGGCACGAGCGCCCCGCTGACCGCGAGCTGCGTGAGCTGCCTGCGGATCGTCGTCAGGGTGTCGATGAGGGCGTAGAGCTGGGCGACCTCGGCGGCGGTGAGGTTCCCGTCAGCGGTCGGCACCAGCTCACCCCCAGGTCAGTCACGACAGCGGGTACGGCTTGGGGCCCTCGTCAGGGTGGACGTGGCGCCAGCACACCCACCCCTTCTGCTCGGTCACCATGTAGCAGGACTCCCGGTCGCGGATTGGCTCGCGGCAGTTCTCCACGGCGCACGGCTGGTCGACCATCGGGTGATGGTCGTGGGTGGCGCTGGAGCAGTCGGTGTCGCGGATGAGGCAGTCCCACGGGAACGACTGGGCCCACGCACTCATCAGGGCGTAGGTCTTGGTGTGGGTGCGAGTCAGGACGGCCACGGAATCCTCCAAGCGGGTTCGGCGGGGTTACACGAACTCGCCGGCGGGGCCGGCGTCGAGCGGCGCGGGCAGGCCGGCGAGCGGGTCCGCGAGGACGTCGCCGGCTGGCTGGCCGGGGATCGGCGGCACGGGCGACCGGCCGGTTGCGCCGGCCTGGGCGGTCTGCTGCGACAGCGCGGCGTCGGCGCCTTGCAGCGCTGCGGTCTGCGCGGCGAGCTGCGCCTGGAACAGGAGTTCGTCGGCGCGCTCGCTGGCCATCCGCTCCACCACCGACGGCGGGAACTCCCAGATGTAGAGCATCCGGGACCGCCACGGGATGTCCTGAGCCTTGCTGGCCGCGTCGGCGCGCTCGGCCAGGGACAGCCGCTCCGGGGACCGCCACAGCACCTTCAGCTTGGCGAGGTCGGCGCGGCGCCGGTCGCCCAGCGTCTCGAACGCGAGCGACATGACCCACGCCCACGGGTGGGATGTGCGCTTGATCTGGTTGGACACCTTCTCGACCAGGCCCTCGCGCTGCATGGCTGCGCCCTCAGCGGATTGGTTCTGGCCGGCGGGCATCAGCGCGTGGATCGGGGTCTTGGAGACGGCGGCGAGCTGGGTGACGTCGTCCTTGATCGCCGCCAGGATTCCGTCAAGGCTCGCCTGCTGGGACTCCCAGATATCGGCGGTCGCCGGGATCTGCCACAGCGCGGCCGGGTCCATGGAGAAGACGTCGGTGTAGTCGATCTCCTCACCCGCGCGGGCGTGCCCCTCGGGGTACACGTTGGGCAGGCCCTTGATCGCCCTCTGGCGGAACGCCTGCATGGTGGTCACCACGCTCCGCTGCAAGATCACGTTGGTGATCCGCGAGAGCAGATCGAGGTGGGGCTCGAAGACGCCCATGCCGTCCTTGGCCTCGAACCGGACGACGGGCATCCGCGAGTGCCGCAGCGTCTGCCCCTCGGCGCCGCCGCGTTCCTCGTCCCAGGACCAGGCCCGAGGGTCGAAGTACACGGTCGGGGCCGGTCCGTAGTCATTCGGTCGGACCATGCCATCGCCCGTCGACGTGCTCCACCAGTCCGGGCCGCCCGGGGCGCTGCCGTACCTGTTCGGGCGGGTCGCGACGTACACCTTTCCGGGCAGGTACAGGTAGGCCCGGTCGACCTCGTCCATGTCGTCGTGCGTGACCTTCAGCGCGGCCAGGCACCGCCACGGCATCAGCGGGTCCGGCTCGCCGATCATCCAGCGGGGGTCCTCGGCGGAGACGAGCGGAGCGCCGGTCTCGTCGTCGACGTCGCCGACGATGACGTAGGCCTCGGACATGGACAGCATCAGGTCGTGTAGGTCGGCGGCCCGAACGTCCATGCCGGCCCGCTCCCACAGGTCGACGGCGGCCTGGTCGCCGGTCTCGTCGCCGTCGGCGGCGGTCCTAAACCCGTGCGGCACCATCCGCTCGGACACCGAGGTGGTGAGCAGTTCCGCGAAGTTCGTTCGGGACTGGCGCATGAACGCCCGGAAGCTTTCCTTCGCGAACTCGGTGCCGTCGGGCAGCGGAGCGTTGCCGTGCTGCCAGTCGTAGAGCTTCTGCAACCGGCGGCGCCGCTTCGGGTTGGCGAGCCGCCGGAACTGCCGCTGGATCCACCAGCCGGGGGAGTCACGCACGCTGACGTCGATCACCGGCGCACCCCCTATTCCGGTCTGCGCCGGACAGATCGCTATTTGTCGCCTACCGCCACCTCGATGGCGTGTCCGATTGCCCGCTCACAGGCGGGGTGCTTGATGGTTCGGCCGGCCGGCCACCGGGCGGCGCACACCGCGCAGCAGCCGGGCAGTTCGATGTCCGGGTGTTGCCAGCCGGGCCAGCGCCGCTCGCGGTGACGCGTGAAGCAGTTGCTGATCGCCACGTCCCAGGACGCGGGCAGCGGAACGTGCTCGTCGAACGCCGCGCGGAGAAACAGCCAGGCGTTCTCGGCCTCGTTCTGCAAGGCCCACCACAGCCATCGGCTGGGGCCGGAGCGGGGCACCGGGAGAGAGCGGCGTGCGGCGACCGCCTCGACCTGTTGGGCACGGCGGCGGTGGTAGAGGTACTCCCGCAGCAGGATCACGAGGCACCTCCTGGTCGCCGCCGCAGGGTCACCGAAGCCGCTTCGGCACGTACATCTCCTGCTGGGGCAGCTCCGGCTTGGACAGCGCGTCGAGCCGGGCAGCCCAACTGAGGGTGGCCGCAACCGCGGCGTCGATCTTGTGGATCGAATCCGGATGATCTTTCGCGATCTGGATCCCCGACCTGGACTTACGGCGGCGAGCTGCCAAAACGTGCCTGGCCAGCACCGGCGAGCCGTCGTGGGTCATCTCCCGGTCGACCACGGCGGAGTGGAATTCCTCCAGCGCGCGGACGATCTGCGTGGCCCGGCCACCGGTCATCCACCACTCGATCGGGTGCTGCTGGGTCGCCTTCACCTTCAGCTTCGCCCCGAACTCCGCTTCCCAGGCCGCCACGAAGGTCTCGAACCTGGCTGGGTCGGCGTAGAACCCGACGACGTTCCAGCGCTTGAACGCCTGCCGTACGGCGGCGTCGACCTGCGCGGTCGGCACCTGCCATTCGTCGCCGGGCTTCAGCTCGGGCTGCTCCCAGACCTCGATCTGGAAGATGTGCCCGTCGGATACCCGGCAGCCGATCAGGGCGGTCGCGTCGGTGACGCCGCGCGCCCGCTTGCGGGAGCCGTCGAACCCGAGCGTGATCGCGGCACCGTCGGCGACCCTCTTGGTCACGTCGCGGCAAGCGTTCCACTCCGGCTCCGACAACCAGCTGTCGCTGGCGTGCGTGACCTGGTTGAGGAAGTCAGCCCGCGCGGTCTGCGGGTCGATGTCCGGGTCCCAGATGTCCGCGATAAGGCGGTCCAGGTTGACCCAGCCACGCCGCTGGCACGGCGGGTTGTGCAGCCGACAGCCACCTTCGACGTCCGCCGAGTCGCCGTACACGTACGCCAGGCCGGCGAGCAGCGACTCCCGGTCGGTCATGTCCGTGTCCGGCGGTGCTTCCCGGTGGTCGTACAGCAGGCCGTCGTCGCGGGCCCGGCCCTCGATGATCGCCTTGTGGTACTGCGCGGAGTTCTCAGCGACTGATCCGACGCCGGGCGTGAACGCGTTCGGCGACTCCACGGTGGTGCCGCCGAGCTTCGCCGCGTTGACCCGCATGACCTCGGCGAGGCGGATCCCGCCGTTGGTCTTTGTCCATTCCTCGGTCTGGTCGAGGATCGCAAAGACAGGCTTGTTGCCCTTGATGCTCGTCGGCGACGCGGTGATCGGCTCGATTCGGCCGCGCGGCAGGTTGACGAAGCTGCCGAGCGGTTCGAGGCCCGGATAGTTGTCGAGCACCGGTCCGTCGAGCATTTCCAGCAGCGGCACCCAAGAGTTCTTCGTCTGCGCCTCGGACACCGCGGCGAGCGTCACCAACGGGGTGCGGATCTCCGACCACGGCATTCCAACCGGCTGCCCGTCGGCGTCCCAGCCTGCCGGCACGACCGGGCCAAGCGCTTCGACGATCGCCAGCGCGGACAGGAACGGGGACTTGCCCCAACCACGGGGCCGGCAGATCACGCCGCGGCGGATGCGCCGCCTACCGGTGCGGGGGTCCAGCTCGTAGAACCGCAGGATGAACTCGGCCTGCTCAGCGGTCGGAACGTACGGCTCGTAGTCCGCGCGGTCCGGGGTCGCGATGTTCTCTGTCAGCCACTCCAGGACCAGCCAGCCGAGGGTCGGGCGCTCGCCTGGCTCAGTCGGCTTCCACGGCACGGCGCGTGGTCCTCTTCGCGGCGGTGGCCTTCTTCGCCGGCGTCTTCCGCGCGGCGGGCTTGATCGGCGTGACGGTGGCGTCCGGCGCGGCGGCGGGGACCGCGCGCAGGTTGGCGTACCGCTCGCGGGCGCTCGCGCCGGCCGGCCGGGCGGCGTCCTTCTCGTCGGCATCGGCGAACACGAGCCGCAGCCGGGCGCGGTCCTCGGGAGTCGCGCCAAACTTCGCCACCCGCAGACGCAGTTCGCCACCGACGGCGAGGTTTCCGGACCAGAACTCGGCGTGGATCATCGCCGTGTCCAGGAGGAAGTCCCAATCGGTGGCCGTGAAGTGCTCGCTCTGCGGGGAACCGGCCCACATCTCCCACCAGTCGCGGGTGCGCTCGGGCCAGTCGAATCCTCGGGGCAGCTCGGGCTGTTCGCCCTTGACGAACTTCAGGACGGTCTGCGGTACGGGGTCAGAGTTCCTGCGGGCGCGCTTGTCCGGCGACTTCGGCGCCGGCCCAACACCAGCCATGTCGATCAACTCCCATGTCGGGAAAGGGCCGCTCCCGTGTCGGGAGCGGCCCTGAAGGTGAAGAAGAAGAGGGGTTACAGCCGCACGGGCGGCGGCTCGACGTCAGGCGGCAGCGGGTCGAGGTCTTCGCCCTCGATCACCAGGTGCAGCACCTGCGTCCGCTGGTCGACGTACATCCGGACCGCCCGGTAGCCGACCGGGAGGCTGACGGCCTCGACCAGGTCGGCGAGGGTAAGACGGAGGCGGCCAAGCCGGGACGGCACCATCTCGCGGACTGGCGCGAGTTCGGCGCACGTCGAGCAGTTGCGGTGCGCCTCCACCACCGACGGGAACCGCTGCATGTTCCGGCGGGTCGCAGCCGGGTCGAGGCGCATGTCGTGGTGCACCTCGTCCGGCGCCAGCGCGGAGTAGCGGCGGCCGTCCGGGACCGTCATCGAATCGTTGGGGCGCACGTCACCTCCCCGGCAGCAGCTCGACCTGGATGGGCAGACCGGAGAACCGGTCACGCTTGCAACCGATGTGGACGGCGTCCACCACGGCGGTCTCCGGCGGCACGTCCCGGTCGAGCAGCGCGTCGAGCGCGCCGATCGCGGGGCCTTCACCTGAGCCGAGCGCGGTGCGGCCGTCGTGATGCGGCACCGCGCAGGCGTGCACCAGCGTCCAGAGCCGGCCCTTCCAGCCGAGCAGGAGACTCCCGTCCATGCGGCCGTCTTCGTACAGGCCCGCCTCGGCGGCCAGCTCGGTCACGGCCTTCGCCACGGTGAACGCCCACTGCTGCGGGTCCTCGTCCGGCCCTGGCTCGCCGTCGATCTTCAGCAGCGACTCGACGACGCCGATCAGCCCGCCCGACCCGGTGACCCCGATCAGCACCTCGCCGTCGCCGGCGGGCAGCCGCACGATCTTCCGGGCGCCGCCGGGGATCGGCCGGTCGTAAACGTTGATCATCGTGTCGGCGGCCATGTAAACCGTGCCGTCGACCGCGGCCGCGACAACCGTCGTCACTGCTGGCCCCCCGTCGCGCGCCGGGCGGCCGACAGCGCGTCGTGCCACCACCCGGGAAGGCCCTCGACCTCGTGAGGGTGCGGAACGCCCGGGTGCGGCCAGTAGGCCGTCTCGACGTCGCACACCATGATCCGGAAGTCGCAGGCGAAGATCTCGTGCACGCTGTCGTGCCAGGTGCCGCCCTCGCCGTCGTGCATGGTGCTCTCGGGCAGGCCCCGCATCTTCGCGTACTCGGCGACCAGGGCGTCGCTGTAGAGGTTCTGCTCGCCCCGGGCGTCGTTGAGCATCCACTCGACGTGGTGGCCATACTCGTGCGCGACCAGGTGCCGGGTCACCGCCGGGTGCGGCGGAACCCGCTTCCCCGACAACATGATCAGCCCCACCGGCGGGTCCTTGACCCACTCGTCGTCTTCGTAGTGGCCGTCCTGGCACACGCTGGAGTAGCCGTTGGACCGGCCCTCCTCTTCCCGGTCGGCGATGAACAGCTCGACGTCCCACAAGGGCGCGAAACACGACTGGACATGCTTGACCGCCGCATCCACGACCTCGCGCTGGTGCGGGTACGCCGGGAAGGGATCGAACTTCCCCACCGAGCCGAGCGGGCGGTGCCGCCACACAGGCTTGCCGTCGCGGAACGGCCACATGGCCTCCGACATGATCGACAGCTCGCGGACGATGATCGACGGCTTGGTCACCGCGGCGACCTCCTTCACAGCAGGCCCGGGTGCTTCTCCCGCGCCCGGCGCTCGCGCGGCTGCGCGGCGACGCCTTCGGCGCTGGACTTGTAGCGGTGGCAGTGCGGCGGCACCGCGTCGTGCGCCCAGTCGAGGTTGTCCAGCGAGTGGTCGTCGCCGGGGATCTTGTGGTCCAGGAAGTCGCCGCCTGGCTTCCCGCACAGGTGACAGATGTGCTCGGGGTTCCGCTCGTGGGCCTCCGGCCGGATCTCGGTACGCCAGTTCGCCGGCAGCCGGTCGCGGCGCGTGCTGTGGGCCCAGCCGCCAGACATGGAACCACCCCCGAGGTCAGTCGTTGCTCTTCCTTGCCTGCTCTTCGTGCACCTGGCTGGCGGTGAGCAAGCTCGCCGCCTCGATGACGATGGCCAGGAAGCTCAGCGACAGCACCAACGGCGGCTCGTTCTTGGCGAAGGTCCGCATGCTGACCGGCCACATGACCGCGGATCCGATCAGCAGGATCCAGGCGGCGATCGTGCGGGCACGCCGCAGGATCACGCCGCCGCCCACACGGCGGGGCCGACGGTGGGCCGAGGCGGGCAGTGGAGCCGAAGCACCTCGTGCCCCGCTCTCGGCAGCTTCTTGTCCTCGCGCTGATCGGCGTCACCGGCGGCGCGCAGCGCTGCCAGCCGGTCGCCGCCGCGGCGCGACTTCGGGTTGTTGCGGGTATCCCGCTCCGCGTCAAGGACGTCACCGAGGCGGTACTCAAGGGTGCCGTCCTTGCGCCGGCGCACGGTCAGGTGGCGCCGCTCGCCTTCCGGCGTCACCCAGCCCCGGGCGCGCCAGTTCCCGATCGCGGACTCACGCATCCCGGTGACCTTCGCGGCCTGGGCGCGGGTGAGGAATGCGTCGCGGTTCATCGTCACGGGCACCCCCGAAAACGGAAAAGGTCCCAAGCCGGGAATCCAGCTTGGGACCGAAAAGTCGTTGTGGGCACAATGCGCCCGCGTTTGCACAATGTCACACGATGACGATCATGTGCAACTTCTTCGCGTGCATCATGACCAACTGGCGATAACAATCGACCCTCGGAGGCGTCATACTTCCCCGTGACCCGACCTTCCAGAGGGAACCCATGACCGAGCAGTGGTACACCAGCACCGCCGTAGAAGCTGCTGCCCGAGCGCTCGCAGTAACCCAAGCCGACGAGTGCTTCGATTTCGACGGCCCGCACTGGGACAGGCTGAAGGACCTTCACCGCAGCGACGCCCGCATCGTGCTGAACGCTCTCGTGGCAGCTGGCCGAATGCCCGCCGCGCATCACCTGCCGCTGCTCCAGCTCACCCCCGACGAGGTGGAGGCCCTGATCGGTGCAGCCGCCGCAGACGGCCACAGCTGGCGAACCACCGCCTGGCGCACCGCCCTGGAAAAACTCGCCGGCAGCCCCGATGCCTGACCCGGGCGGCGACCCGGCGCCCTGCTCGGACCTCGCTGACCTGCTCGCACTTCTGCGCTGGCTGGACAAGCCCACCACCACCGAGGAGACAAGGCTGATGAGCAACCGGCGGAAGCTCCGAGATCCGCTGCCCTCCACCTTCGTCGCACGACCGCCGGACCAGCCGGCCACCTACTGGAACGGCGAGCTCACCGAGGCCGTCCGCGTGCACGTAGTCGTCGCTGACGCCCCGCAGTTCGCGCGCTACTGGGCCCGAGACCTAGTCGGCGCCGAGCGGGACGCGGTGCGGGTCACCTACTACGGGCAGGTGTTCTACCTCGACGACGAAGACGGCTCTGGCTGGACCAAGGTCACCACCGGGTACGGCTCGCCCCGATGCCCGCACCGAGAGCTAGCTGTCGAGCGGGAGGTACTCACGCGATGAGCGAACCCACCGCCACCTGGCGACCAGCCCGGCCCGGGGACACGCCGGGCGAGCTGACGCCGGAACACGGCCCGACCCAACCCATCGACGCCGCCCCGACGTGCTCGCACGGCCACAACACGTTCACACCCCCCACCGACGGCTTGCCGCGCCACGTTTCGGACTGGCGACTGTGCAGCGACAGCAAGCCGCGCACCGAGCCGCTGTCGTGGGATGACTGCGCCACCGTGGCCAACGCCCTCAGCGCCGCTCCCGGAAGCGGCGAGATCTGGCGCAGCAGCTACGGCGACATCGTCGGCGAGCCGCTGTCGCTGGCCCGTGTGGCGGTAGAGGCCCTATCGGCTGCCGGCCGGCTGCCCGCCGCGCCTCACCTGCCGCTGCTCACTCTCACCGCAGCCGAGATAGAAGCACTGCTCCTGGCCGCCGCGAAATACCGGGCAATCGACACCCGAATGCCGGCCCTCAATGCCGCCCTGCTCAAGCTCCAGCGGATCCCGGATGCCTGACCGGATGCCCGGCCGGCTGGCCCGTCCCTGGTGCCCGCACTGCCATGACCCCGGCGGGCCGGACTGCCCCGACACCTCACCAAGCCCTCGGCAGACCCGACGCCGCTTGAAGCGGGAACTCGACAAGCTCACCCTCACAGAGCAGGACCGCAACGATGGCTGACCTCATCGCCCTGTACAGCGGCGACGTCCTCCAAACCCACGACCGGGCCGCTTGCCACGGGCAGCCCTGCTGCATTCACAACCCGAGCGAACACCACATGCGGCAGTGGCCGCTGATCTGGCGCGGCGACCGCAGGTTCATGGAGCGCCAGTGCCCGCACGGGATCGGCCACCCGGACCCCGATGACCGGCTGGTACGGCGTGATCGTTCCTACGGCCTGCACGGTTGCGACGGCTGCTGCTCGGAGGCCGGCTGTGAATAAGTCTCGTCGAGTGCAGACGCACCCTGACCAGGAAGCCGACGACTGCGTGCTAGTCGTCCGTGAAGGCGTTGGGGTGATGTGCACCCGCGCCGACCACCAGCGCAGGCCCGACCTGACCGGCTCCGCCTACGTACGCGCTGTCATCAACGAACTCATCGCCCTTGACGTGCCGGTCGACACCAACGCCCTGGACCTCGACGAGGAGCAGTGCAACATCCCGATCTGCCACTTCGACGAGATCGTCTGGCTGAGGTGGCTCGACGACCCCGAGCACGGCTGGCATTTCACCGCATCGGGTGGCGAGCGCTGCGCCGCGATCTGCGCGCCCGACACTCCGCCTGCCGAAGCCGCCCGCATCCTCGTCGACTACGTGTAGCGCCACCCGTGAGTGACCTCGCCGCCGGGCCGCAGCCGAGCGACCCGCCCGCCCGCACCGCCATCCCCACCGAGGCCAGCGACGCGGCCCGCAAGATTGCCCAGCGCTGCCGGGACAACGCTCGTACCAAGACCAGCGACCGCCGAGCAGACCGCGACGATCCGCCGCATGCGCCGGGCGATCGCCAGCGCCAAGGACGCCGTCAACGAGGGCCAGCCGTGGCCGCTCTCGCGGCCATGCAGCCGGGCACCGAGCCGCCCTGCCTTGACTGCAAGCGGCGGGAGGCGGACCACGTTGACGGCCGCTGCCCCATCTACCGCCCGCGTTCCCGGGTCGTCATCACCGGCAACGCCTGCTGTGGGGGCAACGGGGTAGAGGCGTCCTGCGAGGTGTGCCGTGGCTGAAGTTGTCGACGTGCCGCAGCCGGGCGACCCACACGCCCGGCCCTGCCGAAGTTGGTCCCGGTTCGGCAGTTGCGGGCGCACCATCGGACACGCGCATCCGCACGCGGTGCCCATCGGCGGCGGGGTGTGGTTCGGCTACCTGCGCGCCCAGGTCGTCACTCCGCTGGGCTACGGCCGCTTCAACGGCGACACCTTCGAGCTGCTTGGAGCCTGCCGTGTCTGACCTTGTCCCGCTGCCCACCGAGGGCGACCCTGACGACTGGACAGTCCGCCGACTCTGGACCTACCGCCGCGGCGAGTGGGATCCGCCACTGCGGGAGCGACTCGGCTTCCCGTACTTCGGCTGCGACGAATGGGGACGCCGGACCATCGTCATCGGACTCTGGTTCGTCGGCTACGTCGTCGTGGCGTGGAGGACCTGCTGGTGCCAGGACTGCCATGAGGTGCGCGAGCAGACTTACCGATTCGCAGCCGAGGAGGCTGGACGTGACTGACCCCGCCGCCGACAACCGTTGCAACATCGCCGTAGCCGCCATGGTCCGGAAGGCGGCCGAGACGTTCCGCAACGACCCGCCTCGACCTCCGCTGCTGCCGCACTGGATTCAGGCCGAGAAGGCCACGTTCGCCGATGCCCTCCACCGACGCGCGCGAGAGATCGAGGCGCGCCCAGCCCGGCGCGCCCCTACGGATCGATCAAGGAGAGACCGGGATGATGCCCACCACTGAGATCGAGCGGTACGCCGAGCAGCTCCGCCGCGATGCCGAGACCGCCGACGATGGGGTGGCCGTCGGACTGCTCCGCGCTGCGGACGGCCTCGGCGACCTGCTCGCCGCCCAGCAGCCCCAGCAGTCCGGTCTCGCCGACCTTCGGGAGCGATTCGCCGCCCTCGCCGCCGTTGAGGAGTACATCGGGGAGTCCTGCGGCAACGCCGCCCACAACATCCGCAACGTGCTGGCCGGCGATGACCCCCGGCGCGAAGCCGTCGAGTGGGGGCTGGAGTTCCGCAACGCTGCGGCGAAGCCATGACCGTGGCCGCCGGCGCGCCGCCGGTCCACCCGCACGCCCGGCCCAGCACCCCTACTGATTGATCAAGGAGAGATCAGGTGAATCTCGAACCTTTGCGCGAAGCGGCCTGGCTGATGCGCGAGCGCGCCAACGCCGCCACGGATGGCCCGTGGTGGTCCGACGACAGCGATCAGAGCTGGCAACTGCACGGCGTCGCCTTCCGCCTACCTCCGCCTTGGGAGGGTGCACCCGAGCAGATCGTCAACAAGCAGATCCTCAAGGCACCGAAGGCCAGCGAGCAGGTCGAGCCGTACTGGCCGGACGCTGCCGACGCTGCGCACATGGTGCCGATGCTCAACCCTGCCGTGGCGCTAGCCATCGCTGACTGGCTGGACACCGGAGTCAACCCGTATGCCTGCGTCGACCGCGCGCCGATGTTCCGCGTGGCCGCCGCCTACCTCGGGACGCAGCCGTGACTGCCCCCACCGTCGACCCGCAGCCAGGCTGCGGGTGCTGGCAGTTCGGCGCCGGCAACAACTGCTACTGCGAACGCCCGCCTGCAGCCGGGCCGCAGCCGGGCCACCGCGAATACATCGTCATCGTGCCGTCGATCATCGGTGGCCCGAGCGCTTGGTCAACCACCTACGCGCCCGACCCCGGCCGCCATCCGAGCCGCCAGGCGGCCATCGATGCCGGATGGGCGGTTCGAGAACACGACGACTGGCTGATTGCAGTCGTCTCCGGGGAGTCGCTAGTTGGCCTCGCGTGGATGTTCGAGGACCGCGATGACGCCGAGGAGTTGGCCGACGTTGCCCGTGCGCTCGGCCTCGCATTCCAGGCCCGTACGTCATGACCGTCCCGGTGCCGCAGCCGAGCAACCCGCACGCCCGGCACGACGACCACTCGCTCCTTGCCGTCCGTGCCGAGTTCGAGGGCTGGGACAAGGTGCCGCGCTCCTGGGTGCGGATGGCCCGCCGAGGCTGCGAGCACTGCGCCCAGTGGGACGCCGTCAAGGCTCGAATCAGCGCCACCCGGCGCGCGTACGGTCGCCGCAACCGCCGGAGGTCCCGGTGACGGGCCTCGTCCCGTTGTCCGCCGAGGACAACCCGCCCGGCCCGCAACACATTCCCTACTTCTGCCCCACCTCGGGCAGCACCGAATGCTGCTCTGAGCACTCGGGGTGGAGCGTGTGCTGCGACCGCCCCGACCTACACCGGCCCGGACTGGCCCAGGAAGCCCACGAGATGGGCACCCGCATGGATTCACTAGTGGCACACCAGGAGAACAGGTGATCCTCCGCCAGCGCCTCGCCCGCCGGCTGCGTTCCCTTGCCGACCGCATCGACCCTACCCGCACCTATGAGGTCGTCACACCGTACGGCGTACCGCTCGCCCGGGTGATCAGCCGCTCGGGTCGGCCGCCCATCGTCAGCAACGACCTCTACACCGTCCGCCCCGCCCGCCAGGAGCACCCTTGACTCTCCGCCAGCGCCTCGCCCGCCGGCTGCGCTTCCTCGCCGACCGCATCGACGACGCCGGCGCGCCGCACGCCATCGGTTGGTCGTTCACTCACGAACGAAACGTGGGGATTCGCTTCCGGAACGACGGCCGTGGCTGCCCCCTCTGGTACCTCGGAGAGGCGGACTACGAACGCGCGCACACCGAGGCCGACACCGAGCACTACCAGGTCGACTGGGCCACCATGACGGCGAGGCGTGTCGGCGGTGAGCAGCCATGGGGCATTCACGGCTGCCGCATCGACGGACACCAGGGATGCACCCCGTACGAATGCCGCTGGGCACCGGCCGAGCCTTCGGAGGAGCCGCGATGACCGGCCAGTGGAGCGCCGACCAGTCGACGTGGCCCGCGCACCTGCGTGACGACGCACCGTCCCAGCAGTGCGGCCGGTGCGGGCGCTATACCCGGTCGCCGCGCGAGTTCTTCGCCGAGTGCCGCATGCCTCAGCCCGACGGCTACCCGTGCGGCGGCCGATTCGAGTCGCCCGGCATCCTGCTCGACATCTACACCGCCCGCCGCGGTGCCCCGATCCCCACCGCCGTCGACACTCCCCTAGCGGAGGCGTACCAGTGGGCCGGCAAGGGCCACGTGCGGCAGATCGAGCAGGAGCCCGACTCCTTCGTTGACGCGCTGACCATCACCCGGGCGCTGACCAGCACCCCGCACCTACTCATCAGGTGGCAGGAACGCCGACCCGGCTGGCACTACCCGACGTGGGGAGACCCCGTCCTGCACACCATCGTTGGGCACGGGGAAACCCCGGACGGCCTCGTTCGCATGGTCGCCCCCTGCGCCGGCCGGATGGAGGACGAGCTCCACCTCGGCCGCCCGGCGACCAAGGTCGACCTGCACAAGCAGCCCGAAGGAACCTCGCTGATCTGGTACTGGCGCACCCCCGAGCACGAGGCAGGCTCCTGATGCCCTGGGACTCCCACCACGGTTGCGCCACCCCCGGCAGCACCGGCCGCGCCAACCACCTCGGCGACCCGCTCACCGTCCAGCAGATCCGCGAGCTACCCGACGGCGCCGAGGTCGTCATCACCTGGGACGGCGGCAACGGCCCGCACCCCTACCGGGTCCTGGTCGATGTCGAGGGTGTTCGCCGAGTCGAAGTACCGGACTGCGGTTCGATTCTCCAGCCGTGGCTCTGCGATGAGGGCGTCCCGTTCCACCGGGTCACCCTCGGCTGGGACGATGCCACCCGCGTCTGGCACGACGGCAAGGTGCCCGAACCTGAGCACATCCAGGAGAGGTGGCGGCGACTCCGCAGCGATGCGAAGCCAGTGACAGGCACGCGTACGTGATCAGGCGAGGAATCACGCGCACCGTCATCCTCACCCGTCGGCACGCCATCAAAGTCCCATCTTGGCGGGGCCACGCTGAGGGCGGAATGCGCGGCCGGCTCGCCGGGTTCGCCCACGGCGTCCTCGCCAATCAGGCCGAAGCCCAGTGGTCCCCATACGAGCCGTGGGCGGGCAAGGTCGCACCAGTGCTGCGGTCGTGGCTCGCTGGCTTGGTGCAGGTGTATCCGCGGTGCGAGCCGTTGCCGGTGACCTGCCGCGACACCTACGTCGGCGATGAGCCGCTGCCCGCCCTTGAACCGGACCCGGGCGATCACAAGCCGGACAACTATGGGCTGCTCAACGACCGGATCGTGCGCGTCGACTACGACATGCGCTGACTTAGGAGGAAGTAGCAGCAACTTAGGAAGACGGCACCGAACCGCGGCGGTCGGTCAGCAGTACAACCCGCCACTCGTCCAACCCGATCTCGGCGCGGACGATGCGAGTCATCCGGTCCAGCCCGACCAACTGCCCGACCACCTGGCTGGCCACTCGGTCGAGGTGCCACAACGGCTCACCCTGCCGTGCGACCGTCGCCGCGAGGTTCTGCCACAGCCGAGGGCCGACGAGCACCAGCGCCTCGCGGTCCTCCGCGTACCGAACCCAGTAGTCGCGGACCTCCTCGCGGGCCGTCTCCGCGAGGTCCCTCAGCAGCGCCAGTCTTTCACCGGCAACGGATGCGGCCGAGTCAAGGCTGTCGCCGGTCACCAGATCGCCGTCCGGTCGAGCGGCAGGACGACGAAGTGCCCGTTCAACCGGCCGCGGTCGTCGCGATAACCAAAGACGAGCAGGCCATAAGAGGTGTTCTCGCAGGAGCGGCAGCTCACTTTCGCCTCGCGCACCGGCATCGTCGGGAACCAAGTCGATTGCTCCAGCGGCGAGGACACCGCGTAGGCCATCAGCCGCCACGTCAGCACGGTGCCCACGACCCCACACCACGCGCAACGCTTCTCGACGGCCACCTCGCCTTCGTCGCCGTCCAAGGCGGTCAGCTCAAAGCCAGGCTCGCTCATCCTCCGATCGTACGCACCGCAACTGACGCCGGAATGTGCGACCGAGCGGTGATCCAAAAAATCCCCAGACCCGTACAGAACCGGGACCGCTGAACGTACCGGCGGAGCGGCCCGCCGGTGGGGCGCGGTGCCCCCCCTGCCCTGCGTCGCGCGTCGCGCGCAGAGCTGCGCCGCGCGGCGCAGAAAAGATTTTGGGTCGGCTTTGCGCGAGGTAATAGGAATAACGCGCGCGCGGATAGGAGGTATCCGGCTCGGGTAAGTCTGACTTGACAACGGGGGGACGCATGCCGTTAGCTGTTGTCAGTTCGGCAGGGCAGGCGGAAACGCAGCGGCTACGCAGCGGGTAAGACTGACTTGACGAATCGGGGAGCACGCATTAGCGTGATCCTCGCCGGTGAGCCAAGCGCTTACAGCGGCGCGGGTAACCATTCTGCGAGTCCGGGCATTGTCCCGGCCAGAATGCGAACCGAGCCAAGTAAGACTAACTTGACAAACGGCAGGCAGAAATGCCAAGGTTCTTCCCAGCACAACGGCTAGCAACAACGGGCCGGAATTGCGGATGCGTCCCGCGTTATGCGGGCTCTGCCATTCCACCCGGCCGTGGGCCTTCGGGCCGTCGGCACCGCTGGCTAGGGCGTCCGGTGAAACGGACGGGCGAGTATGGCGCGATCGGGCGATCTTCGGATCACTACCCACGTTGCCTGCGTCCGGGCTGTGATCCGGGTTTGGCACGGGCTACGTGCCGGCCCCGCAAGGGGTGACGTGTCAGTTGAGAATTCCATAGCGTGACGTCCAACCCCGTTCGCCAGCGGATCGCAATAGTCTGGCTTGACAAGGGGACCTCGGATCCGAACCGAGGTGCGCCGAGAGTGGCCGCGCGTTTAGCGTGAGCCGTTGCCGTAGGTGTCGACATCCGGGATAGCGCCAGATTCAGGCGCGGCGGGGAAGCCCCTCGCTGACATGTCTCCCGTGGACTAAGGGGCCGTTATCCGGAAACCGGTGATGAGACGAATATGAACCGATAGCCCGCGTTGAAGTGGGCGCGCTGGTAAGCACGGCAATCGGGGCATGCAGTGAGGTGAGTAACCGGTATTACATGTTTGCGCGATGATCCTCTGTCATGGAGGGGAAGCGGGTGTGCGTTGCCGTGCCGGACGGGCACGGCTGAACGGTGTCCCATTTGACAATGCGGGTAATAGTCCCGGCCTGGCTTGATTCAGGATTGGGTGTCTTAGGGGTAAACCGGAGCGTACGGGAAAGCGTCTGACTCCCTAATCGGGGAAGGAAGGGCCACCATTGGCCGCTTTACAGCGGAGCCGGCCTGCCATGGCTTGACCCATGGCCGCGTTATGCCCGTACTGAGACAGACACGCTGTCTCACGCCACAACGGCGGGGAGGCCAACCTCCCCAATGGCGTCCCACATACGGAAAATCCCACGGCTCGATCCGTGGACGCCGCCGAAAGCCTCCAGAGTTCGAAGCGCGTGAGCAGACGTAGCGACCTGACACGCGTAGTGCTTGCCGCCCCGCCATCAGTGGGGCCTCTGACTTGGGTACGGACCGGCGCGGCATGTTCCGCGCCGGTCCGTGTCCCGGTCCGTAGCGGTTTCAGTCGGCGTACCCAGTGTGCGCCGACTGATTTCACGACGGGCAGTCAGCACAAACAGGAGACACATCATGGCTCAGAACAAGGCCGCTATCCAGCTCGGCATCCAGATCGCACAGCTCGGCAAGAGCGACCTGAGCGGCGCTCTGGCACTGGCGGAGCAGGGTGTCCGGGACTTCCCGGGGCCGGTGCTGCCGCAGGGACGCACCTTCGGGTGGCTGCGCGACACCATCGCGGCCAGCATCGCCAAGTCCGCGCCGAAGGTGGCGGAGCAGCCGGTGGCGGCGGTTCAGCCGTCCACGTCGGCTCCGGTGGCGCAGCCGCAGCGGGCGCCGCTCGCGGACCGGATCATGGTCGGGCACATCGGTCCGAAGGCGGAGCCGGTCCAGGCCCAGGCGGAGCCGGCTCCGGTGGCCGTGCCGCTGCCGGAGGTGGCGAAGCCGACGCTGCGGATCGTTCACGCGGTGGAGGAAGGCACCCGGCTTCTCGGTACGCAGAAGGGCGACGGCGTCAACAAGGTCATGGGCAAGGACGGCCAGAAGTGGCGGTTCTACATGGCGGGCAAGTTCTGGTACGTCTGGGGCTCCCGTGGCGGGAAGGCGGACCGTGCCCGGATCAACCGTGCGGCCGTGGCGCTGCGTGCTGGTGGATGGACTGTCGAGGTCGAGATCGACGACGTTGACCCGGCTACCGGGCAGGTCGCGGCTCCGAAGGTGAGCCAGGCGGAGCAGGTTCGCCGGATGCGGGCGTACAACCACGCCGAGAGCGGGCTGCTGTGGGTGCTCACCAACCAGGGTGGAGTGAAGTGCGGTAAGGGCTGCGGCGCGGATGATCTGGCGCTGCGCACGTCGAAGGTGCTCCGCAACGAGGAGACGAACCTGCCCATGGCGATCTGCCTGCCCTGCGCCGGTGTGAAGCCGGAGCCGGTGGCGGAGGTGGTGGCGGTGGAGCTGCCCGAGATCATCGCGCCGGAGCCGACCCTGGCCGTGGAGGCGGAGCCGGTCGTGTCGACGGCGGAGCTGGCGGCGGAGCTGCGTGAGTTCACGCAGGAGTTGGAGCCGTACCGGGCGAAGCCGGTCCGTCGGACCGAGGTGGTGCGCATGTCGGTGGCGGAGCTGCGGGAGCTGGCCGTGGTCAACTTCGGGAAGGCGTGGGACGAGCTGGTGCGGCGGCTGGAAGTGGCCGAGGCTCGGGCGGAGTCCGCGCCGGTGGCGCAGCCGGTGGCGGCTGGCGACGACTGCGGCTGCGGCAACGGCAAGGTCGGCGTGCCGCACGAGGCCATGCCGGGTCGGGCGTGCCGGATCCGGGCCGCCCGAGTGGCGGAGCAGCCGGCCGCGCAGCCGGTGGCCGAGCCGGTGACGGAGCAGCAGGCCGCGCCGGAGCAGGAGCAGGAGCAGCCGTCGGACGCGCTGCTGGAAGCCGTCGCCACGGCGGACGCCACCTTCACCTTCGAGATCGAGGGGTCGGCTCGGCCGACGATCAAGGAGGTCCGGTCGAAGCTGCACAACCAGGTGACGGTGCCGGTCAACAAGCTGATCGACGACGAGGACAAGCAGATGCGGGTGAAGGTCTTCCACCACCGCAAGAGCGACAAGTTCACCGTCACTGTGTGGCTGTCCCCGATCGTGGACGCGGCGACCACGTTGGAGCGGGTCGAGCGTATCGCGACCGGCATCAAGGGCGTCGGTGCCCGTGCCGAGGACTTCGCGCTTGCTGGCTGATCCCTGCCCGAAGCCAGTAAGACTTACTTGAACTGTGCTGACACTGCCTCGGGTGCCCGTCCGGCTCCGGCCACGCCGGACGGGCACGCCGGGAGTGTGCCGGCCCGCGCACACTGCCCGACCCCCACCAGGAGGACCCATGCGCAACGCGCAGCCCCTCTACTTCCCGCAGCCCTCGATCGTGTTCAACCTCTGGGGGCAGCCCTACGTACTGACCGGCCCCGTGCAACGCCTCGCCAGCCTCGCCAGCAGCCGCTACATGGACCCGCTCGAATTCCGTGGCGTGGGCAGCCCCTACGACATCGTGCTCCTGGCGCTGGCGCAGCAGCTCCGCTGCGACCTGACCACGGCGGAGCGGCTCGCCTCGCAGGTCGCACCGGCCGGAACGTTGGTGCCGCACTCCGACCGCCGGGTGCTCCTGGTGCTGACGGCGCAGGAGGAGTTCCGGTGGCTGGTGCTGCGCGCTGGCCAGCCCGGCCGGGAACCGTCGGTGCCCGACTTCCTGGCCAGCATCGCGGCCGACCGGCGTGCCGCGCTGGTGCCCGACTGGCCGTTCCGGGCGTGGGCTGCCCTGACCGATCGGGTGGCCAGGCTCGCCGGGCGGCGCGGCCCGTACAACCGGCGCGACCTGTGCCGGCTCTGCCGTGAGCACATCGCCAACCCGCACGCCCCGACGTGCCGGTACGCCGACCCCGAGGACCGGGGCGACCACCTGTCCTACGCCGAGATCAAGCAGCTCATGAACAGGCAGTCCTGACACTGCCTCGGCTGCCCGGCATCGCCCTCTTCGGTGGGCGGGACCGGGCAGGCCGGGAGTGTGCCAGAGCGGCACCGGAAGGGAGACGCATGTACGCGGAGCAGCTTCGGGCCGGGTCGCTGGTCGGCGAGCGACGGGTGATCCGGAAGTCGACCGGCCTGATGAACGGCGTGGCGTGGGTGTTCGTCCGCTTTCACGACGGCAGCCGCGGTGAGTACCGGGTGGGTCGGCGTGTGCCGGGCATCCCGCCGCGAACGGACATGCCCGCCGGTCCGGTCGGCGCAGGACGGGGCGTGCGGTCAACGGGTGCGGGATGGCGCGACGGAGAGAGCGCGGGCGACCGGCACTCACGCTTCATCGACCGCCTGGTCTACGCCTGACCGGGTTTCCACGACGGTCCGCTCTGACACTGCCTCGGGTGCCCACAGCCGTGCGCGGCATGGGCACGCCGGGAGTGTGCCAGACCTGGCATGCGTCCCAACGACATCGGGAGTTCCCATGCCCTTCCCGCCCGTTCCGGCCGTCGTGGTCCGCATGGACGGCCGTATGTACATCCTCAATGAGGGGGCGCAGCACTCAGCGTTCGTCGTGTCGAATCGGTACCGCCACCGGCACGGCATCGGGGCGTACCCGTTCGCGGTCAACCTGCGGATGCTCGGCGAGGTGCTGCACGTCGACCTGGTGACCGCCGTGCGGATTGCTCGCTGGCTCTACCCGGACGGCTGCACGACGCCCCGCGATCGGATTGTCCGGCGGCTCGACTCGCAGGAGCAGAGCGCGTGGTGGGTGCTGTGTCGGCAGACCGCGCCGGCTCTGCCATCGGTTGAGCGGTTCCTGGCGGCCTGCGACGCGCTCACCGGTCAGCAGCGGAGGTTCCGCGCGGAAGCTCTGGCGCGGGACGTGGGTGGCGTTGCTGCGGGCGCTGCGTCGCTCGCGGCCAAGCGCGCGGCCGTTGCGCGGCTGCTGGGGCGTGAGCCGGTCGCGGTTGACGGTTGTTCACGGCTCTGACACTGCCTCGGGCGCCCGACCCGGCGGGGTGGGCGGGCGTCCGGGAGTGTGCCAGATCGGTGCATGGGCCGGGGCCTCACTGCGCCCTGAGCCAGTAAGTCTTACTTGAAAGGTTATTCGATGAGTGGAGCTGCGCCCCGTCTGGGTGCGATCGGCCGGGCCCGCGCGTCGGTAGAGGCGTTGCGCGTGCTGGCCACGATGCGTCGGGAGGCGCGTACCGCCGCCCGTCACGACGAACGGGAGATCCTGGCCGGCTGGTCAGGATGGGGTCCGCTCGCGCCGATGTTCGCCCCCAAGGATCAGACCTGGGCGGACATCGCCGAGGAAGTGCGGACGCTGCTACCAGCCGAGGATGTCGAGCTGGGCTCCCGAGGCACCTACAACGCCTTCTACACGCCGACCGAGGTGGCCACGTCGATGTGGGGCATCCTGCGCGACCTGGGCTTCACCGGCGGCAAAGTGCTCGAACCCGGCTGCGGCGGCGGCGTGTTCATGCGTACCGCCCCGGAGCACGCCCAGATGACAGGCGTCGAGCGGGACCCGACCGCAGCGGCCATCTGCGCCGCGCTCAACCCAGACGCGGAGATCCTGGCCGGGAAGCTTCAGGACACGCGGCTGGTCCCCGGGTACGCGGCGGCGATCGGGAACGTGCCGTACGCCGACGTGCGAGTGTTCGACGCCAACGCGCCGTCCGGGGTCCGCTCGGCCCTGCACAACTACTTCATCTGGCGGACGGTGTCGTCGCTCGCGCCGGGCGGAATCGCGGTTCTGCTGACCTCCCGATACACCATGGACGCCTCGGGTGGCGAGCACCGCGACGAAATCGCTGCGCTGGCGGACTTCGTCGGCGCGATCCGGCTGCCCAACGGCGGGCTCGCCGGAGGCACCGACATTGTGGCCGACGTGGTGATCCTGCGCCGCAAGGACGGAACGCGCACCTACGGCCAGCCTTTCCGCGACACGGTGTACGTGCCCCGCGTCGGCTACGTCAACAAATGGTGGGAGGAAGAGCCCACCGCAGTGCTCGGCGAGATGGGCGAGGGTCGCACCTCGCAGTTCGGGCTGACCGTGGCCGTGACGCCCCGCCCGGGTGACCTGCCGACGGCGCAGGGCATCGCCACGGTCGGCGCCGACCTCGCCGAGCAGGCCCGCAAGCGCAACCTGGTGTGGGTCGGTCCGGAGGACGTCACCGCGCTCGGCGACGTGGACGGCCTGACCACTCCGGAGGGCTGGCACGAGGGCTCCTACCACCTGATCGGCGGGCGGGTGTACCGGGTCGAGGGCGGCAGGACCAAGCCCGTGTCCCGCCCCGGCAAGGAGTTGGAGGCGCTGATCGGGCTGCGCGACCTGGCCGTGGAGCTGGTCGCGCTGGAAGCGGACCACTCGTTGCCCGACGCAACGATCGAGCCGGTCCGGCGGAAGTGCCGGGAGGCGTACCTGCGGTACGTGCGGCGCTTCGGGGCGCTCAACCGCGGGAACTTCGTCAGCGGGAAGCCGGACGAGGACGGGAACCCGACGCTGGTGCGCCGCAACCCGAGGATGGGCGGGTTCCGGTCGGACCCGGACGCGCAACTGGTGTTCGCGTTGGAGGTGTACGCCCAGGACACGGACTCGGCGAAGCCCGCGCCGATCCTGACCAGTCGGCAGAACCTGCCGCCGGTCCGGCCGACGCGCACCGACGATCCGGAGCAGGCCCTGGCGTGGTGCCTCGACCGGCGCGGCGGCCAGGTCGACCTGGACTACATCGCCGAGCTGCTCGGGGGCATGGGCAAGGCGACGCTGCTGGCGGAACTCGGCGACAAGGTGCTCTGCGACCCGGCGACGCGCCAGTACCAGACGGCCGAGGAGTACCTGTCGGGCAACGTGCGGGAGAAGCACCGGGAGGCCATCAAGGCAGCCAAGGTCGACCCGGCGTTCATGCCGAACGTGGCCGCGTTGGAGCGGGTGCTGCCGAAGTGGCTGGGCCCGGGTGATATCACCGCGAACCTGGGCGCGCCGTGGATCGGGCCCGACGACGTAGCGCAGTTCGCCCAGGAGTTGCTGGGCTACCCGGCCAAGGTGAGCCGGATCAAGTCCACGAACTCGTGGGAGGTCGAGAGCCACGGCACCGACACGGTGGCGGCCACGGCCGACTGGGGCACCCCGGACGCCAACGCGTACAAGCTGATCGCCGACGCGCTCAACGGTAAGACGCCGATCGTCTACCGGGAGGTGACGATCGGCGGCCGCGACGTGCGCCGCAAGGACCCGGACGCATCGCTGCTCGCCTCAGAGAAGCAGCAGCGGATCCGGGAGCGGTTCGCCGAGTGGGTGTGGGAAGACCCAGACCGCACGGACCGGCTGGTGATGCTCTACAACGAGCTGTACAACAGCCTCGCGCCCAGGAAGTTCTCCGGCTCTCACATCACGGTCGACGGCCTCGCGCCGTGGTTCAAGCCCTACGCCCACCAGTTGGAGTACGTGGCGCGGGCCATGGCGACCCCGGCGGCGCTGTGCGGCCACCCCGTCGGTGCAGGCAAGACGGCCAGCATGGCGATGACCGCGATGAAGCTGCGGCAGACCGGGCTGGCCCGCAAGCCGATGGTCGTCGTCCCGAACCACCTGATCGAGCAGATCACCCGGGAGTTCCGGCAGCTCTTTCCGGCCGCCCGGATCCTGTCCGCGTCGGCCAAGACGATCGCCGAGAACCGGCGGGCGTTCGCCGCCCGGTGCGCGACCGGGGACTGGGACATCGTGGTGATGACGCACTCGGCTTTCGGTCCGGCTGGTCTGCCGGTCGCCGCGCAGACCGAGGAGGCGTACCTGCGGGAGCAGCTCGCCGACCTGCAACAGTCGATCGCCGAGGCGTGCCCGAACGGTGAGCTGGAAGGGCGGATGGTCAAGAACGCGGCCAAGCGCAAAGACGCGCTGGAAGAGCGGATCTTGGAGCTACAGCACTCGGAGCGCGGCCGGGACAAGGGCGTGACGTTCGAACAGCTCGGCGTCGACTACGTCCTGGTCGACGAGGCGCACTACTACAAGAACCTGGCGGTGCCGGTGCGCACCGACGGGTTCTCGGTGCGGCCGAGCAAGCGGGCGACGGACCTGGACATGAAGCTCCAGTGGTTGAGCCGGCGCGGGTCGGGCCGGTACGCGTCGCTGTTCACCGGCACCCCGGTCAGCAACACGATGTTGGAGCTGTACGTGGTGCTGCACTACCTGATGCCGGAGCACCTGCGGGATATCGGGCTCGGGTCTGCCGACGCGTGGGCGGCGGCGTTCGTGCAGTTCGTGACCTCGGTCGACGTCACTGTGGACGGCGGCCAGTTCGAGCTGCGGACGCGGCCCGCGCTGTTCTTCAACGCCCCTGAGCTGCGGATGCTGGTGTCGCAGGTCGCCGACATTCGCACCGCCGAGCAGCTCGGGTTGAAGCGCCCGGCGGCCGACGTGCAGACCATCGTGGTGCAGCCGACGCAGGCGCAGAAGGAGTACACCGCGGAGCTGGTCGAGCGGGCCAAGGCATGCCGGAGCCGGGGCCGCAACGTCGAAGAGGGCGACGACAACATGCTGGCGGTGTGCGGCGACGGGCGCCGGATGGCCACCGACCCGGTGCTGGTCGGGCTGTGGGATCCGGAGCCCGGCAAGCTCGACGCGGTGGCCGCCGAGATGGTGAAGTTCTGGCGCGCCTGGCCGGAGGACTTGCAGATCGGGTTCCTCGACCTGGGCACGCCGAACAAGGACCGAGGATCGCAGACCTACGGCCGGCTGCGGGACATGCTCGTCGCCGCCGGTATGGATCGTGGGCGGATCCGGTTCATCCACGACGCGGACAGCGATGCGGCCAAGGCAGCGCTGTTCGCCGACTGCCGGTCGGGCAAGGTGTCGGTGGTGCTCGGGTCGACCGACAAGCTGGGCGTCGGCACGAACATTCAGGACCGGGTCGTGGCGATGCACCACATCGACGCGCCGTACCGGCCGGCCGACGTCGAGCAGCGTGACGGTCGCGGGCTGCGGCCGGGCAACCGGCACAGCGTCGTGGGGATCCGCCGGTACGTCACCGAGCGGACCTTCGACGCCTACATGTGGCAGATGCTCACCCGCAAGATCGGGTTCATCAGCCAGGTCACCTCGGGCCAGCTCGACCGGACGGTGGAGGACGTCACCTCCGACAGCGTCATGTCGTTCGCGGCGGTCAAGGCGTCCGCGACCGGGCAGCCGCTGCTGTTGGAGAAGGCGGAGATCGACGCCCGGATCAAGAAGCTGCGCGGGTTGCAGCGCAACCACCGGTCGACGGTCGACCGGATGAAGCGGGACATCCCGCTGATGCAGGAGCGCGCTGGCCGGAAGGAGCGCGAGGCCGAGGCGTGGGACGCGATCGCCGCTGCGGCCGGGCCGATGGGAGACGGTGATGGTGCGCGGCTGGCGGCGCTGGCCGAGGACTACTCGAAGTTCTCGGCCTCCAGCGGGATGTTCGCCGGCGTGCGGGTGTCGGTCAGCGCGTGGACCCAGACCGGTAAGACGCCCGAGCGTCACCCGATGCTGCTGGTCGACGGCGGCGGCGGGAACATCGAGCTGCGGGCATACCGGTTCTGGAAGCCAGCCCGGTATGCGCAGGAGCTGGGCAAGCTGCTGATCCAGGCCGAGACGGCGGCCGAGCCGCTGCGGGCCACGGTGGCGCGGCTGCGGTCGGAGATCGCCGACTCGCAGGAGATGGCGGCGCGGCCGTTCGAGCAGGCCGACGAGCTGACCGCCGCGCTGGCCCGGCTCGACCAGATCGAGGCGGCGCTACACGCGGCGGCCGTCCGCAACGAGGACGACCAGGAGGCCCTGGCCGACGCTGTGCCGGTGGCCGCCGCCCCGGTCGATGGGCTTGGTGAGCTGGACGGGCTCGGGGAGCTGGGTGACTTCTTCGACTCCTTCGAGGCGGAGTTGAGCGCTGAGCTGGCCGAGCTGGAGGCGCAGCTCGAAACGGAGTTGGACGGGCTGCTGGCGATGCTCGCCTGACGGTCCCCGGTCCGGTGCTGCCGCTGGGACGGCGGCGGCACCGGGCTTCCGGCCGCGCGTGATGCGGCCCTTTCACACCCACCCGCAAGTAAGTCTTACCCGCCCTGCCTGTCTTGAGCAGGCCACGCACCCCAGGAGCCACCCAGTGCTGTTCACCGCCACCCACAAGATCGACGCCAAGGTCGGCGACGTCATCGAGGTCACCGCCGCCACCGACGGCCAGACCTACCAGCTGCGCATCGGCGTCCTCGACACGATCGACCGCTTCCCCGTCGTCACCGGCCGCATGGTCGACGGCCGCGGCCGTACGACCGACGAGATCCGCACGGTCGTCCTCGACGACAGCAACCCGTACGTCACGGTCCCCGGCCGCCGCACCTTCGCCGAGATCGCCCTCTGGCGGCTCCGCACCCGCCAGGACGCCTGAGCCACCCATCGCCGGCCGGGCATCGACACCCGGCCGGCGCCACTCCCCCAACCCCCAAACGCCGAGGAGGCGCACACCATGAAGGTCTCCACCACCCGCAACCGCCTGCACATCGCCCGCCTGCACGCACAGGACGCCGCCCAGCGCATCCGAGCCTGCTTCACCAACGCCGGATCGCTCGTCTTCTACGCCTCGCCGAACGTCCCCACCCACGGCGAGGTCAGCGTCCAGCTCTTCACCCTCTACGACACCGTCCGGGCCGACATCTGGGCCGCCACCGACGAGCACAGCGACCAACTCCACCGCACCGACGTGATCTCCGCCCGGCTCCGCGACGTCTACCGCACCGCCCCGGAGCTGTTCCCCCGCGCCTTCCCCGCTGGCGGGGCGCTGCGCCTGACCATCGCCGACGCGCTGCGACCCGTGCCGAACCTAGGCGTCGACGGGCTGGTCGACCTGATCGAGTCCCTGCGCCTCGACTGGCTGACCGTCGGCGACCTGCTCCACGACGTCGCGATCAAGGGCCGCTCCCACCAGCACACCGACGGCGCGCTCGACGGACTGGACGACGACGACGCCGAGGACGCCCTCTACGAAATGGCCGGAGCCGTCGCCGCCGAGGCCAACAACCACGGCGTCCACGGCCAGGCGGCGTTCCTGCTCACCCAGATCGGCGAGGCCGGCGCTCGTACCGCCCTCTTCGACCTCGCCGCCGGCATCTGACTGCGGTGCCTGACCGCACCGTCCGGACCACCGCGCCGGACGGTGCCGCGAGGCACCGGGCAACCGCGCCCAGCCACGACACCAGGAGCACGCATGACCGTCCAGATCAAGGACCTGCTCGGCACCTACCAGACTCGCCGCGCCGAGTGGCGGAAGCACCCTAGTCAGCCGCCCCTGGCAGGCCGGGCGCTCGACGCCGTCGACGAGCTGCTCGCCGCCCTCCAACTGCGGGCGTACCCGGTCAGCGACGAGGAGGGCTCGGACGACCGGACGGAGCACGTCGTCGTCACCGTCCAGGGCGTCGACCTCAGCATCCGGGGCCGCACCAGCGACCTCTTCGTCCACATCGACAGCGGCGACCGCGACCACGACAACGCGGTGAAGTACCCGCTGACGGTCGAGGTGAACAACTCCGGTGAGAACGACTACCCCACCGACCCTCAGTACATCGCGTGCCAGGGCACGACCTGCATGTTCAACGCCCGCATGGGCGACCTGGACGCCTGGGAGAAGCACAACGCCGAGTGCCCCGAAGTCGACAACGACGGCGAGCCGATCTGATACCGAACCGCCCACCGCCCACCGGCCCTCGATGGCCGGTCGGGTACGCAGTGCGGCTTCGCCGCCCTCGCCGCCGCCGTCGCCTGACCGCCCGGCGCGACACCGCCTAATCCGGCACTGCCCGGCCACCCACCGGCCCCGCAGCAGCGGGTCCGGCGGGTGCCGAGTGGTGCCGGCGTACCCGAGCCACTGCCCAGTCGACGGTCGACCGGGCAATGCATCCCTGATGAGGAGCGACTGTGAACGAGTCAAGCGTGGAGAACCAGGCCGGGACCGCAACGCTGGAGCCGACGGGCCTGATGTACGACGGCCACCCGGTGCGGGTGGTCGAGGTGGAGACGACCGTGAAGTTCCGGGCGTTCGTCTACGAGGGTGCTGCGGACCTGCGGGTTGCCCAGCAGATCGCGGACGCCGTGGAGTACCGGGCACCGAACCTGTCGGACTCCGAGGCACCGAGCGACCTCTGCCCCGGTGACGCGCTGATCGCACTGGTCCGTGGCGGCAGCAGCGAGGCGGTGGAGACGGTCAGCCTGACCGTTCGGGACGTGCCCGAGCACGGCTTCACCGGCCGGGCGGTGGACGCCGCCGTCAACGCCACTCTCAGCTGGATGTAGCTGTGACCTGACTCCGGGTGCTGCCCGGCGCTCACCGGGCCGCTGCGCTACTGCATGCGGCCCGGGCGGGTGCCGAGTGGTCCCGGCACTAGAGCCGACCAACCGAGCCGAGGAGGCACCCATGCACGTCACCACCATCGTTGCCACCGTCGCCCTGGGCGACGTCGCGCCCCAGCTAGCCGACTGGAGGGTGCGGGCGGCGCTCGCCGACCTGGGCGTGGCGCTCGTGCCGTGCCGGTGGGCGCCGGACCCGGACACGATCGCCGAATGCGCCGGGGCGGACAAGGCCACGGTGCTCGACCTGAACGAACCGCCGCAGCTTCCCGCCGCCGGTGCGCCGTCCGTGGGGTGGCTCGACGGGCTCATCAGCGCGCTGATGGAGCTGCGTCAGCAGCACGGGAACGTGCGGGTGCTGTTCGGCGACTACGACGGCGAATACAAGCGGCTCGGCTACCTGCCGGTCGAGGCGGTGGAGCACGACCGGAGGGAAAGCGCGGTGGTGCTCACGTACTGACGGGGCTGCCCGGTACTCACCGGGCCCGCCGTGCTGCGGCGCGGCTGGCCCGGGCGGGTGCCGAGTGGTCCCGGCACCAAGCCGGCCCCTGACGAACAGGAGAGACCCTTGCTCGACACCGACACCAGGCGCGGCCCGATCAACTACCCCGGCCCGGATAACGACCGGGGCGAGTACGCCGACATGCAGCGGGCGCACACCGCCGCGATCGGCGAGCACGCCAACCGCAACGCCGTCTTCCAGCCCGTCACGTTCGGCTACGAGGAGCCGGCCGTGGAGGTGGCCGGTCTGCAAACCGCTACCTTCGCCGACGACGAGGGCCGCCTCGTGGTCAGCGTCGACACCCAGGGCGTGATGCCGCTGGCCGACTGGCCGAACAACCCGGAGATCACCGTCCGGGTTGACCTCCGCGACGTGTGGACGAGCGCCCACCGTGGCGGCATCGCCGATCAGCTCACGCCCGAAGAGATCGAGCACGCCCTGGCCGTGCTCGCCAACCAGTGGCTCACCACCCGGATCAACCGGCTCGGCCAGGTCGGCATCACCGATCCGCAGCGAGCCGTCGCCGAGAAGGTGCTCCGGCTGGTCGCCAAGCGGGAGGGGCTGGACGTCGGCTGACCGGCGCCACCCAGTGACCGGCCCGCCCCCTTGCGCCACCGGGGGGCGGGCCGCTTGCCGAGTGGTGCCGGGCGTCCGCCCGGCGGCACTTCACCCCCACGGAAGGAAGACCATGACCGACACGATCACCTTGGTCCGCCACCCGCACACCGGGCTGCGGACGCCCGACGACCGGTTCAAGGTCACCTCGCTCAGCCAGCACATGGCCCACGACGGGGTCGCCTTCACCGCCAACCTGAAGGACCGGGCGCGGATCGTCGGCACGATCGAGAACGAGGGTTACGGCGGGCCGACCAACTTCTGGTGCAAGTTCGAGCACACAAGCCCGCTGCACGTCTCGACCCGCGCGTTGGAGGAGTACGCCACCCTGTGCCGCAGCGAGCGCGGGGGGCAGGTCAACATCGAGGACCTGCTCAACGACCTGGTCACCGAGTTCGAGACCGGCAAGCGAATCAAGGCGGTCGAGAAGCGCGACGGCGCGCTGCTGCGGATGCTCGGCTTCATGCCCGGCGGTGACGGCGAGCCGGCCGGCGACCCGTACGCGCAGGACGAGGCCACTTGGGGTATGCCCGCCGAGCGGCTGAACCTCGAATGGGCCGCCGAAACCTTGCACCGCAGCCGCCCGCCCGCCGAGCACGCCTGGTGGCAGGTGTGGCGCGACGGCAAGTGGGTCGACGTGACCGCCCGGCCGGAGCACGTCCCGGCTGACCTCTACTGCTGACCGACACCAGCCCGCTACCGGCCCGCCCTTCGCCCGTCGAAAGGCGGGCCGGTCCATCAATGTGGCCATGAACGCCGGCCACAGAAACGACCTGAAAGGGAACCCGATGGGGCAGATCATCGCCCTGCGCCGCAAGCTCCGCGCTCTCGCATCCCGGCTGGGCGGGAAGGGCCGCACGACGTACCGGTACGGATTCGTGGAGTTCTCCAGCCTCGACGCCTACAACGAGCCGACCTTCGACCGGTGGACGTTCCTGCTCGACGAGAGCGTGACCGACTTCGCCGCGGCCTGGCAGGCGGCGGTGGCGACGTTCTGCAACGACCGCCGGGTGTTCACCGACGTCGTGCAGAACCGTATGGCGCTCGCACCCAACCAGCTCGTGGCCGAGTATCCGGACATCCTCGCCGCGCACGGTCTGACGCTCGCCTCGCTCCCGGACGGGCCGAGCGTCGTCATCGCCGATGACCTGCTCGTCACCAGCGGCGACCGGCGCTGCGTTCACGAGTGCGCCGACGGGCTGCTTTGCGGTCGGCCGCTCGATCACGACCGCCGCGACAGGACGTGCGGCCGACACCCGCAAGAACTGACTACCTGATCGGCGCCGCCCAGTGACCGGCCCGCCCTCTTCGCACCTGGGGGCGGGCCGGTTGCCGTGTGGTGCCGGGCAGACGCCCGACATCCAGCCCTCCATGAAGGAGAAGCAGTATGCGCTACAACCTCTCGGTCGCCTACGCCGGCACCCCGGAGATCCTGCCGCCGGGCACGGACTACGGAATGGACACCCTCGACGACAACGAGTACGGCGCGAAGCTCGGCGAGGTGCTCGTCGTCGGCGAGCCCGAGGACCTGCGGTCGACCGGCCGCAAACTCATCGAGCAGATGGACAAGGTCGCCCCCGCCGAGCCGGTCGACGTCGCCGGTCCCGCCCAGCGGCTCTCGCACGAGCAGGGCTGGACGTACGAGTCGCTGACCGACCTCGCCTACAGCTTCGTGCTGGACGCCGACAACGGCACCCGGGCCGCCTTCCTGGCGCACCTGCGCCACGTCGCCGAGGGCGAGAACAACGACGCGGCCGTGGTTGACGGCGACCTCGACGCCGACGAGCCCAGCGAGGGCTGACCCCGACTGCCCGGCGCTCACCGTCCCGGCCGCGTTCCGGCCGGGACGGCGGGCCCCGAGTGGCCGAGTGGCTACTAACCCCGCACCTGCACCCCAGGAGGGACACCATGGACGACGCTCAGCCGATCGTCACGTTCAACACCGACGCCGCCCTGCTCTGGCTGACCGAGCCGGTTACCGTGAATGGCAAGACGATGACCCGGGCGCAGCACCTGGGCATCCGGAAGAAGTACAAGTCCGACCGCGACAAGATCGAGAACTGGACGCACAAGCTCATCGAGGCCCTGCAGAACTTCCCGTGCCCCGCCGCCTGGTTCGTCCACCCGGCCGCTGAGGTCGAGATGTACCCCACCCCGGACCTGGGCGAGGGCGGCGGCCTGGTCGTCGTCCGGGTCGGACGGCTGCGGCTGGCCAGCTCGTCGCAGATGTCCTCAGAGTTCGCCTTCGGTGAGGAGCTGCCCGGTGTGGAGGCTGCCGTCGAAGCGCTGAGCGTCGTCGCCCGGCTCGCCAACAGCCTCGGCGAACTTGGGCAGATGCCACACGTCAGCGTCGACGCCGACGCCTTGGAGGAGTGGCTGATGCACCCGGAGCACGCCTTCCTGGGCGACGACTGGTCGCCGGCGTCGGACGCGATCGCCGTGCTGGTGCAGGACCTCAACGAAAGCCCTTCGCCGCTCGCCCGGCGCGCGTTCCAGCTTCACGGGCTGACGGAGGTGTTCGCGATCAAGGTGTCCGGCGGCAAGACGGTGTTCGGTGCCGACGTCGACGGCGGCGGCCGGATCAGCACGGTGCCGCTGGGCTGGCGCGACCTGATCAGCCACCCGGACACCGCCGGCCCCCAGGCCGCCATTACGGCGCTGGTGCGCGTCGCCGAGGAGATCAACGCGGCGTACCCGCGTCGCTGACCCAACCATCCCGTGCCCGGCCTGTCACCAGACAGGCCGGGCGCTTCCGTTTCCACGAAGGGATCGACATGACCAGCCTCATCCAGTTTGCGCCGAGCCAGGCCCTCACACCTGCGGCCGCCGGCGACGGCGAGGTGTGGCAGTTGGAGCACATCTACGTCGACCACGGCGGCCTCTGCACGGTGGTCCGGGCGTACCTCGACCCGGCGAAAGCGGTCCGGGATCTGGCCACTGCCATCCGGCCTCGCTGGTCGGTAATGGCCGACCCGCTGAAGAGCGACAGGCCCGAGGGGATGCCGGACACGGCTCCGGTGAACGACTTCGAGGCGGTCGCCTGGTATTTCGCTTCGCCCTACCCGCTCGGCGACGAGCGGCACGAGGTGTTCGAACTGTGGCGGCAGCGCATCGACGACGAAGTCGTCGAGCGGCCCGCAGGCGAGGAGTACGCGCTGTCGGGGAGCTTCCAGGAGATGCTCTGCGTCTGCGGCAACACCGGATCCGCGGACGGGTTCACCGACGTCGACGAGCACGGCCGTGACGCGACGCCCGCTTCCAACTGCTGGCTGCGGTGCGAACGCTGCATGCGGCTTCTGCACGTGGACCGCGCCCACAGGTAGCCGACCACCGCGATGCCGGCGCACCAGACGACCGCGGGGATCACGTCGCCGGCCGACGGCGCGCCGTCGAGC
>NZ_LEKG01000069.1:0-34838 GCF_001029515.1 Micromonospora sp. RV43
TCCACGCGTACGGGCTGAACTCCGCACTCGGCGCCGTCGTGCGGCACGGCGCGACCGGGGTGCTCGTCGACGAGCCCGGCCCGGCCGGTGCGCTGGACGACATCGCCCGGCACCGCCCGCCGAAGCCCACCAAGTGGGGCAGAGCGGCGACCGTGCCGCCGGCCGCGACGAGCGCGGCGGCGAGCAGCAGGCGACCGGCGCGGCCACGGGGGTGTGGCCTGGCGGATTGCATGGTCGGGGGACCTCTTCCGTGGGTTCGAAAGGGTGAGCGGGGGTGGGGCGGCCGTCCCGGGTAGCGAACACCATGCGCCATCCATGAAAGTCTTTGCAAGAGCTTGCGGCAAAGTTTTCGAAACCAGCAGGCAACGCGAGTGGGCTCGGATTCCCGTCCACCAGCGGCGATCCACGCTGGACCGGACGATCGGGCGCCGGAGGCGATTCCCGCCGCTCGGGACGCGCCGACCCGCTTCGCGGGACGATCGCAACTTCCGAGCAGATTTTCCAACGTTTGCGGGCCGGGGGCGCCCGGCACCCGCCGGACACGGACGAGCCCCGGCCCGTCGCGTCGCGACGGACCGGGGCTCGCTCAGATGTGACGGATCAGGCCAGGTCGAAGCGGTCCAGCTCCATGACCTTCGTCCAGGCGGCGACGAAGTCGCGGACGAACTTCTCCCGCGCGTCGTCGCTGGCGTAGACCTCGGCGAGCGCCCGCAGCTGCGAGTTGGAGCCGAAGATGAGGTCGACCGCGGTGGCGGTCCACTTCACCTGGTCGGTCGCCAGGTCGCGGATCTCGTACACGTGCTCCTCGGACTCCGCCGCCTTCCACCGGGTGCCCGGGGAGAGGAGGTTGACGAAGAAGTCGTTGGTGAGCACGCCCGGCCGGTCGGTGAGCACGCCGTGCGCGGCGCCGCCGACGTTGTTGCCGAGCGCGCGCAGGCCGCCGACCAGGACGGTCATCTCCGGCGCGGTCAGGTTCAGCATGTACGCGCGGTCGACGAGCAGCACCTCCGGCTGGGTCTTCTCGCCCGGCCGCAGGTAGTTGCGGAACCCGTCGGCGCGCGGCTCCATCACCCGGAACGACTCGACGTCGGTCTGCTCCTGCGTGGCGTCGGTACGACCCGGGTGGAACGGCACAGTCACCTCGACGCCGGCGTCGCGCGCCGCCTGCTCGACAGCGGCCGAGCCGGCCAGCACGATCAGGTCAGCGAGCGAGATCTGGGCGCCGCCGGCGGCGTTGAACTCCTGCTGGATGCCCTCCAGGGTGGCCAGCACGGTGGCGAGCTGCTCGGGCTGGTTGACCTCCCAGTTGCGCTGCGGCTCCAGCCGGATCCGCGCGCCGTTGGCGCCACCGCGCTTGTCGGTGGAGCGGTAGCTCGCGGCCGAGGCCCAGGCGGTGGAGACGAGCTGGGCGGTGGTGAGGCCGGACTCCAGCACCTTCGCCTTGAGCGCGGCGACGTCGGCGTCGTTCACCAGGTCGTGCGCGGCGGCCGGCACCGGGTCCTGCCAGAGCTGGGCCTCGGGCACCCACGGGCCGAGGAAGCGGCTGACCGGGCCCATGTCACGGTGCAGGAGCTTGTACCAGGCCTTGGCGAACGCCAGCGCGAACTCGTCCGGGTTCTCCAGGAAGCGGCGGGAGATCTTCTCGTACGCCGGGTCCACGCGCAGCGACAGGTCGGTCGTGAGCATGGTCGGCTTGTGCTTCTTCGACGGGTCGTGGGCGTCCGGGATGATCGCCTCGGCGTCCTTGGCCACCCACTGCTTGGCGCCACCGGGGCTGGTGGTCAGCTCCCACTCGTAGCCGAAGAGGATCTCGAAGAAGCGGTTGCTCCACTGGGTCGGCTTGTCGGTCCAGGTGACCTCGAGGCCGCTGGTGATCGTGTCGCCGCCCTTGCCCTCGCCGTACGTGCTCAGCCAGCCCAGGCCCTGCGCCTCCAGCGGCGCGGCCTCCGGCTCGGGGCCGACGTGCCGGTCGGCGGGGCCGGCGCCGTGGGTCTTGCCGAACGTGTGGCCGCCGGCGATCAGCGCGACGGTCTCCTCGTCGTTCATCGCCATCCGGCGGAACGTCTCGCGGATGAAGTGCGCCGCGGCGAGCGGGTCGGCGTTGCCGCGCGGGCCCTCCGGGTTGACGTAGATCAGACCCATCTCGGTCGCGCCGACGCCGGCCACCATGTCCTTCTCGGAGGCGTAGCGCTCGTCGCCCAGCCAGGTGTCCTCGGGGCCCCAGAAGATCTCCTCCGGCTCCCAGACGTCCTCACGGCCGAAGCCGAAGCCGAAGGTCTTGAAGCCCATCGACTCCAGGGACACGTTGCCGGCGAGCACCAGCAGGTCGGCCCAGGAGATCTTCTGGCCGTACTTCTGCTTGACCGGCCAGAGCAGCCGGCGGGCCTTGTCCAGGTTGGCGTTGTCCGGCCAGCTGTTCAGCGGGGCGAAGCGCTGCCCGCCGTCGCCGGCGCCACCGCGGCCGTCCTCGATGCGGTAGGTGCCCGCGGCGTGCCAGCTCATCCGGATCATCAGGCCGCCGTAGTGGCCGAAGTCGGCCGGCCACCAGTCCTGCGAGGTGGTGAGGACCTCGGTGATGTCCCGCTTGAGCGCCTCGACGTCGAGCTTGGCGAACTCCTTGGCGTAGCTGAACTCCGGGCCCAGCGGGTTGCCCTTGGACGAGTGGGCGTGCAGCACCGACAGGTCGAGCTGGTTGGGCCACCAGTCGCGGTTGCTGCGCGGACGACCGCCGGTCTTCGGGGTCGGCGAGTCGATCGCCGGGTTCTCGCTCTCGCTGCCGTGCGCGGTCACGGAGTCGTGCGCGACCGGGCAGCCGGCCGCCTCCTTGGCGTCCACGCCCTGCGGGCTGACGGGCCGGTTGTCCTGGGTGTCGCTCATCTGCTTCCTTCCGAACTGGCGGATCACTGGGCGGTGCGGTCGGCCGCGCAGCCGGGGCAGGTGCCCCAGTAGACGACCTCCGCCTCGTCCACCACGAAGCCGTGGTCGTCGGAGGCGGTGAGACAGGGGGCGCGGCCGACGGCGCACTCGACGTCGGCGATGGCGCCGCAGGAACGGCACACGACGTGGTGGTGGTTGTCTCCCACCCGCGACTCGTAGCGGGCCGTGGCGCCGGCCGGCTGGATGCGCCGGATCAGCCCGGCGTCGGTGAGTGCCCGGAGCACATCGTAGACCGCCTGGTGGGACACGGTGGGCTGCTCGGCGCGGACCAGGGCGATCACCGTGTCGGTGTCGACGTGCGGGTGGTCGCGCAGCGCGGCCAGCACCGCCACGCGGGGCCGGGTCACCCGCAACGAGACCGCCCGGAGCTGCGTCTCGAAGTCGGCCGTCATGCGACGACCTTAGTCCGGTCTTTTGGAATGAATCAAGTTTTTGCCCAGGTGTGTCGGCCGTCACACCAGCAGGGTCCAGGCGCACGAAACGGGGGTGCCGCGCGCCTCGCGCGCGGCACCCCCTCCCCGGAGAAGGGCTCAGGCGGCGGAACAGCTCGCCGTCGGTGTGTTGCTGTTGCCGTTCTTGTAGAGCGTGATGCCGAAGTTGTTGCCGTTGCCGTTCGGGCGCGCGGTGAGCGTGCCGCTGGTGCCGCTGATCGAGGCGTTCCAGCTGTTCTGCAGGCTCTGCCCGCCCTGGGTCTGGATGTTGACCACCCAGTTGCTGGTGCCGCTGACCGAGAAGGTCACGTTGAACCGGTCGCCCCACTCCTCGGCCCGGTTCACGCTGACCGTGCAGCCACCGTTGTTCGGCGGCGGGGTGGTCGGGTTGCCACCGCCGGTCCCGCCGATCGTGATGTTGGAGTTGCCGCTGCTCTGGTAGCCCTCGGTGGCCAGGATCTGGTAGTCGTGCGATCCGAGGTTCATGCCGTAGCGCGACCAGGCGTCGAAGTGGGTGCCGGCGGTGATGGTGCCGCCCACGCGCTTCGACTGGCGGACGCTCCAGTACTGGTAGAACGTCCGGGTGCCCTCGATCGAGGGGGCGTTGACCCGCTGGGTGCGGTAGATGTCGTACGTGCCGCCGTCGGAGGACACCGAGCCCATGTAGCCGCTGCCCGGCGGGCGCCAGCTGCCCCAGCTGTCCACGATGTAGTACTCGACGAGCGGGTTGCGCGTCCAGCCGTAGAGCGTCAGGTACGCGTTGCCGGACGGGTTGAAGCTGCCGGAGTAGCTGACCGTGCGGCGGCCGCCCGGGTTCCAGCCCTTGCCGGCGACGAAGTTGTTGATGTTGCTCCACTGGGTGCTGTACTGACCACCGTTGCCCATGGTCATGGAGACGTTGCCACTGTCCTTCCAGAAGGAATAGAAGTAGCCGTTGTTGGTGCCGGTGGAGTTCGACGTGACGGTGGTGTCGGCGTAGGCCGGACCTGACGCGACGGCCGTCGCCCCGGCGGCGATGAGCGCCACGGCGCAGGCGCCGCCGAGGACCATCCTGAGGCGTCCGCGCCTGCGGATGCCCGTACGGACGGGGGCGTCTTTCATGGACGGGTTTCCTCCCTGTGACGGCTGGCGGGCGGCCAGCTTCCGGTGGCGCGAGCCGCGGGTGCTCGCCCGCCCGCGGACGGCGGGACCGGGGCGACAGCCGCGCCACGGGTGGTGGTCGGACATCGACGTCAATCGAGATACGCCGATGGCCACAGTATTGGAGGCCCGGTTCATCCTGTCAACGAGTTCCGGAAATGTTGTGGTAACCGCCGTCCGGCCCTGAACGGCCGTTACGGCTGCCGGAAAGGGCCTCGGATCAGCATCGACATGTCGACTAAGGGCGCCCGACCGCCATTGAAGGCGACTTGATTCCGAAACTTTTCGGCCCTGTTCCGGATCAACACTGCCCCGGCTGCTCGGCGCGCGCGAGCGGTCGGGGCCGGGCCGGACAGTCCACATTTGACGGCTCGCCGGTCGGTCGGTTCAATGACGGCCGGACCGGAGTCGGACCCGATTCCGGCCGGGTGAACCGAGGACGTCGCGCACCCGTCCGGCGTACGTCATCACCGGAAGGACCGCCCTGTGACACCCGATGCCCCCGGCGCGCGCCCGCGGCCGCGCCGGATCCCGCGCGGCGTGGTCGCCGCCGGCGCCGCCGGGCTGGCGGCGCTGAGCCTGGTGGTCGCCGCCCTCAGCGGGAGCGTCGCCGCCGCCCGCGACGACGAGCCGGCCGCCCGGACCGTCTCCGCCGAGCACCTGACCGCGATCCGCACCGCGGCCCGGTCC
The DNA here is from genome assembly GCF_001029515.1 of Micromonospora sp. RV43. Taxonomy (NCBI): domain Bacteria; kingdom Bacillati; phylum Actinomycetota; class Actinomycetes; order Micromonosporales; family Micromonosporaceae; genus Micromonospora; species Micromonospora sp. RV43. Next base: position 5,199 of record NZ_LEKG01000069.1, read on the forward strand.
TGCCCCGCGCTGACCCCGGCGCGGCTGGCCGGGCAGCTGATGGCCGAGTCGGGTCTGGACGCGCGGGCCGAGCGGACCGCGTCCGGCGGCCGGGGCCTGGCCGGGCTGGACGACGAGCGGTGGCGGACCTGGGCGCCGTGGCCGGACGCGCAGCGCACCGACAGCGCCGCCAACATCCTCGCGCTCGCCCACCACATGTGCGACCTGGCCGGGCAGGTTCGCGCGGCTGCCGTCCCCGGCGACCCGTGGCGGCTGTCGCTCGCCGCGTTCCACACCGGGTTCGAGGAGGTACGCGCCTCCGAGGGGGTGCCCTCGACGGCGGTCCCGTACGTCGACGAGGCAAGCCGGTACGCCGCCTACTACGGCCGGCAGGACGGTTTCGCCGAGACCGGCCCGGCGAACCGCGAGAGCGAACGCCGGCAGCCCAAGGCGGTCCCCGCCGCGTACGTCCGCCTCGTGGTACGGGCCGGCTCGGTGTGCCCGCAGGTGCCGCCGGCCGCTGTCGCCGCGCAGCTGATGGCCTCCTCCGGTTTCGACCCGAACCTGCTCGGCGACGGCGGCCGCAAGGGCATCGCCCAGTTCCGGCCCGAGCTGTGGCGTGCGTACGGCCCGTCCGGCGCCTCGCCGTGGGATCCGCAGGCGGCGGTACCGGCGGCCGGCGCCACGCTCTGCGCGCTACGGCGCGAACTGGCCGCGCTCGACGGCGACCCGGACCTGCTGGCGCTGGCGGCGTACCGCGACGGGACCGACGCCGTGCGCCACACCGGCGGCGACTTCGACGCCAGGACGCAGGAGTTCCTGCGCACGGTCCGGGAGTTCACCGACTTCTACGCCCTCGACGGCCGGCTGCGGGGCACGCCGGTGACTTCCGGCACGCCGTCGCCCGGCACCCGGACGCCGAAGCCGCCGGCCTCGTCGGCCGCGCGCCCGTCCACGTCGTCGCCGGCAGCGGGCACGTCGAAGGAACCGGAGAAGCCGGCCGCACCGGTCCGCCCGGCCGGCGCGAAGCAACTCGTCGGCAAGGAGACCGGCCTGTGCGCCAGCGGCGGCAGCGGTGACGGCGTACGCGTCGTGCTGCGGGCCTGCCGGGAGGAGCGCTCCCAGTGGTGGACGTTCGCGTCCGACGGCAGCGTCCGGGTCGAGGGCGGCCTCTGCCTGGACGTGGCCTGGGGCGAGAAGCGCGACGGCGTACCGGTGCAGACGGCGTGGTGCAGCGGCAACCCGGCGCAGAAGTGGGAGTGGATCGAGAGCCAGGGCCGGCGGTCGCTGTTCAACCGGGCCACCGACCGCTGCCTGGACGTCGACGGGCACGCCGCGGGCGCACCGCTGAACGCCTGGACCTGCGTGTTCAACGTGAAGCAGACCTGGTCGCTGCGCTAGCCGCGCGGCCGGTCCGGCCGGCCGGACCGGATCAGGGATTCGAGCCCACGGCCAGCCCGAGCACCCCGCAGCAGGCCACGCCGACGACGGCCAGCAGGACCAGCATGACGCTGTAGTTGGACCACATGCCGAACCGGGTGACGTCGGTGCCGTAGCCGTCGTACACCCGGTTGCGCCACCCGCCGAAGCGGAACGCGAGGTGGTGCGCGGCCCCCGGCTGCACCGCGAGCGTCGTGGTGACGATCGGGACGCCCATGAAGTCGGTGTACCGGATGTCGTGCGCGCCGGCCGGCACCGCGACGTGCCATGTCCCCTCGCCGGGGATGGCGACCACCTGACGGTCGATCTTGAAGCGGCTGGTCGCCGGCACGGGGATCAGGTACGGCCCGCGGTTCACCGAGACGACGAGCACGCCGCAGCCGGGCGGCGGGGTGATCGGGTGCGGGTAGGCGATCAGCGGGCTGACGCCGCCGGGCATCGGCGGGTACGGCTGCGAGGGGAGGTAGGACACGGCTGGATTCTGGCACGGCCGTGCCAACCGTCGATCCCCCGCCGGTCAGCCCGCGGGCGCTCCGGCGTCGGCCAGCAGCCGCTGTCGCATCAGGAACTTGCGCACCTTCCCGGTGGGCCCCATGACCACGTCGTCGTCGGGGACCGTCACCACCCGGCGCAGCGTCGCGGACACCGCCGGCCCCAGCGCGGCCCGGACCCGGCCGGTACGGTCGGCTGCCGGATCGGCGTCGGCGGTGAGCAGGAGCAGCACGTCGGTCACAGTCGTGCCGTCCTCCCCCGCCGCCGCGAGGACGGTGCAGTCGCGGACGTCCGGGCAGTGCCGGAGGATGCGCTCCTCGGACAGCGCGGTGTACAGCCAGGTGCCGCCGCCCAGGTCGACCGCGTCGCTGGCCCGGTCGACGTGGTGGTAGTCGCCGGCCGCGTCGCGGTACATCAGGTCACCGGTCAGGTAGTAGCCGCCCAGCCGCGTCCGGTACGTGGTGACCGAGTCGTTCCAGTAGCCGAGCGCCAGCGTCGGCGACTTCAGGCCGACGTGCCCCACCTGCCCCGGCGGGACCTCCTCGCCGGTGTCCACGTCGAGCAGCGCGATCTCGGCGAACGGGTACGGCCTGCCGACGCAGCGGTCGTAGCGGTCGCTGCCCAGCCGGTGGGTGATCCGGAACGCGCCGTGCCCCATCTCGGTGGAGCCGAGCATGTCGACGAACTTGGAGCCGGGGACGTCGACCATGCCGTCGCGGGTGTACGCGGGGTGACTGCCGACGGCGACCAGCCGGCGTACGTGCGCCTCGTGCGCGCAGTCACCGGTGTTGAACCAGTTGCGCACCGAGCTGAGGTCGCGCGTGGTCAGGTCGACCCGGGCCAGTTCCGACCAGGTCACCGCGAAGCCGAAGACGCCGGTGGGACGCCACCGCTCGATCGCGTCCAGGATCGTCTCCGCGCTGCGCTCGAACGGGCCGCCCTGCGCGGACAGGCACAGCAGCTGGTAGCCGTTGCAGAGCGCCTGGTTGAGCGTGATGATGCCGGCGGCGTGCGCGGCCGGCAGCGCGGACATCTCCCGCACCTCGCCGTACGGCCGGGACTCGGTGAGCCGGACCGCGCGGATCGCGGCGAACAGGCCGTGGTGCGAGTGGACGATCGCGGCAGGTACCCGGGTGGTGCCGGAGGAGTGGGTGATGACCACCGGTTCCTCGGGGTGGTGCCGGTGGTGCGGCGGCGCCTGCGCCGGGTCGCCGGTGCCGGTCTGCGCCGCGTCGCCGAGGATCTCCACGCCGAGGTCGTGCCCGGCCAGCGCGGCGTGGTCGGCGTCGACCACCACACCGGCCCCGCGCAGCCGCCTGACGAACTCGGCGGCCAGCGGGACCGGCATGTTGCCGTTCATCAGCGCCGGGATCGCGCCGAGCCAGGTCAGCGCCAGGAAGTTGAGGAACACGTCGGGCGCGGAGGTCACGTACACCGCGATCGGGTCGGCCCGGCGGACGCCGCGCGCCCGGAACCAGGCGGCCCGGGCCGCGACCCGGTCGGTGAGCGTCGCCAGCGACAGCGGCGTCCAGGCGGGGATGCCGTCGACGTCGGCGTCGAACGTCACCCGGGGCATGTCCATGTCGGCGCCGTGCTCGGCCAGCCGGAGCAGCACGTTGCCCGCGCCCAGCTCCATGTCGGCCGCCAGCGTCGCCCGGAAGTTGTCGGCACCCAACGAGTGGCCTCCTCAGCTGACACGCGTCACGGCCGCGCCCCGTACCGGCCGCCGAGCGGGGACACGATCAGGCTAGAGCGCCCGCCACGCTGAGACAATGGTCGATGTACGGACGGTCAGGAGACCTCGCGGTTGAACAGGTGCGACGACCAGAACAGACTGGCGGCGGCCAGCCCGGACATGATCAGCGCGCCCTGCCACACCACGGTCTGGGTGATCTGGCCGGCGAACAGCGCGCGCATGCCGTCGGTGGCCCAGGCGAACGGGTTCCACACCGCGACCCGCTGGATCCACATCGGCGCCAGCACGAGCGGGATGAGCACGCCGGCGAGCAGCGACACCGGCTGCCCGACGGTGTTCACCAGCACGCCGAGGCTGTTCTCGTTGCGCACCAGCAACGCGATGTCGTACGAGATCGAGGTGCTGAGCAGCACCATCACCGACAGCAGCGCGTACGACACCAGCAGGTTCGCCAGGTGCACCCGCAGGCCGAACGGCAGCGCCACGAGCGTGACCACAACGGCCTGCACCACGTTGAGGCACACGTGCATGAGCGCCCGGCCCAGCAGCAGGCCGGTCCGGCTCACCGGCGTCACCCGGCACCTGTCGATGATGCCCGCGCGCAGCGCGCTGAGCAGCCCGTAACCAGCGAACAGGCCACCGAACAGGCCCATCGCCACGAACAGGCCGGGCACGTAGATCCGGTACGCGTCGGCGTAGGACGCGGCGCCCCGGTCGACCATCACCACCTTGAGGAACGGCGCGAAGAGGATCAGGTAGGTGATCGGCTGGGCCAGGCTGAACGCGACCATCACCGGGTTGCGCACCATCAGGCCCGCCTCCTGCTGGAAGATCAGCCAGGTGTCGCGGACGAGTTTCACGCCGTACTCCTCTCGGCGTCCGGTCACTCGGCGAGCGACCGGCCGGTCTTGGCCAGGAACACGTCGTCGAGGCTGGGCCGGCGGGCCTCGATCGCGCCGGGCTCGATGCCCCTGTCGTAGAGCGCCCGCATGATCTGCGGGATGGCGGTGGCGGCGCTGTCCACGTAGAGCCGCAGCGTGCCGTCGACCGGCTCGGCCGCGTGCACGTACGGCGCCTCGGCCAGCAGCTTCGTCGCTGCCGGCAGGTCGCCGCCGGTCTCGCCCGCGACGTCGGCGGCGGCGAAGTCGATCGCGACCACGTCACCGGAGATCTCGCGTTTGAGCGCCGACGGGGTGCCCTCGGCCACGATCCGCCCGGCGTCGATGATCGAGACCCGGTCGCAGAGGCTGTCGGCCTCGTCCAGGTAGTGCGTGGTGAGGAAGATGGTCATGCCCTCCTCGCGCAGCCGCCGTACCTCCTGCCACATCCGGACCCGGCTGGGCGGGTCGAGCCCGGCGGTGGGCTCGTCCAAAAACATGACCTGCGGCGAGTGGATGACGCCGAGCGCGACGTCGAGGCGGCGGCGCTGCCCGCCCGAGTACGTCTTGATCTTGCGGTCGGCGAAGTCGTCGAGCTGGAACGCGCGGATCGCCCCGGCTGCCAGTTCCTGGGCCACCGCCTTGGACAGGCCGTGCATCCGGGCCTGGAGCACCAGGTCCCGGCGGGCGGTGGAGTCGTCGTAGGTGCCGCTGGCCTGCGCCACGAAGCCGATCCGCCGCCGGACCTGCGCGGGCGCGCGCAGCAGATCGACGCCGGCGATGGTGGCCGCTCCCCCGCTGGGCCGGATCAGCGTCGCGAGCATCCGCAGCGTGGTGGACTTACCGGCGCCGTTCGGGCCGAGGAACCCGACGATCTCGCCTCGGCGTACCGCGAAGTCGACGCCGCGTACCGCGTCGACAGTGGTGGCGCCGCGCCCGCGCCCGACCCGGAAGGACTTGCGTAGGCCGGTGGCCTCGATCATCGAGCCTCCTCGTGCGGCACGACGCCTGCGCGGGTGCGTCAGGTCAGGCTAGTTCGGCCCCGACTGTTGGACAACGGTCGATGCGTCAGGCGTCGGGAGCCGTCCGTGCCAACGCGGCGAGGTGCGCCGCCGCCGTGCGGGCGCCGCCGGCCGCCGCGAACGACTCCCCCACCCGGCGCGCGCCCGCCCGGTACGCGGGCTCGTCGAGCACCGCGCTCAGCGCGGCGGTCAGCTCCGCCGGGGTCGCCGATCCGAAGGAGACCTCCAGGCCGGCGCCGGCCCGGCGCACCTGACGCGCCACCGCCGGGTGGTCGTGCCGGATCGGCGCGACCACCACCGGCACGCCGTGTGCCAGCGCCTCGGAGACCGTGCCCAGGCCGCCGTGGGACACCAGCGCGTCCAGCCGGGGCATCAGCTCCAGCACCGGCACCCGGGGCGCGACCAGCACGTGCGGCGGCGGGTCGGGCACCAGGCCGGGGGCGGCGGTGAGGATCACCTGGACCCGGTCGGCGAGCGGCGCGGTCGCCGCCGTCATCCGCCGGTAGAAGTCGGCTGCGAGGTGCTCGGCCATCGTCCCGACCGTGACCAGCACGTGCCGGCGGCCGGGATCCCACGCGTCCCAGGCGAACGCGGGCGCGTTCGGCCGCCGTCCCAGCGCCGGCCCGGTGAGCACGCAGCCCGGCGGCAGCGGCGCCGGGCCGGTCAGCGCCGTGGTGGTCAGCCCGATCACGAGGTACGGCGAGAAGCGCAGGTCGATCGTCTCGTCCACCGGTACGTCGGTCATCGCCCACACCCGGCGGACCTGGGCGTCAACCCAGTCGGTGAACTCGGGCATCTCCCCGGTCGGCGGCGTCAGCTCCAGCATGCCGACGCAGAACGTCGCCCACGGCAGCCCGCGCCGGTGCGCGGCGAGCGCGCCGGCCAGCGCGTACTGGTCGGCCACCACCACGTCCGGCCGGTACCGCTCGACCGCCGAGTCGGCGGCGTCGCGGATGAACCGGTTGGCGGGCAGCACGTGCCCCTCCCAGAGGCTGCGCACGGAGTCCGGCCCGGACGCGCCGTCGGGGCGGTAGTAGCGCTTGCCGGTCGGGAACAGCGTGGCGTCCGGGCCGACCAGCGGACGCAGGTCGCTGCGCGGCCCGACCCAGGCCACCTCGTGCCCGGCCGCCTCCAGTTGCTGGGCGATGGCGACCGGGGCGTGCAGATGGGACTCCACCGGCAGCACGACGAAGAGGAAGCGAGCCACGTCGATATGATCGCACGCGCGTTGACATCCATCGGCGTCACTGATCTGATCCGTGGCGTGACGGTACGCGTATGACGGCGATCGACGCCGTCTCGGTGTTCCTGCCGCAGCGCCGGGTGCCGGTCGAGAGCCTGGCCGCGCCGCTGGGCCTGACCGACATGCAGGTCCGCCTGTTCCGCCGCTTCCACGGCCTGACCGAGGTCCGTCGCGACCCCGGGCTGTCCCTGACCGACCTGCTGCTGCACGCGGCGGCCGGCCTCACCGCGCTTCCCGCGCTACGGCAGCGCGTGCGGTTCGTGGTGTACGGGCGGGCGTTCCCGGTGGTCACCCCCTATCCGGTCAACCCGCTGCACGAGGTGTGCCGCACGCTCGGGCTGGGCCACGCGCTCGCGTTCACGCTCACCCAGCAGTCCTGCGCCAGCGCGCTGGCCGCGATCGACGTGGCCGGGCGGCTGCTCGCGTCCGAACCGGACACGCCCGACGGCCCGCCGCTCGCGCTGGTGCTCACCGGTGAGAAGGCGTTCACCCGCGACGCCCAGTTCATCCCCGAGACGTCGGTGTTCAGCGAGGGCTCCTCGGCCTGCCTGCTCAGCGCCGGCGGCGGCCGGGACCGGCTCCTCGCGTACGCCTGCCACCAGCGGGGCGAGTTCGACGTGGCCGGCGGCGAGTCCCCGGCACGGTTCCAGCGGGCGTACCGGCCGGCGCTGGCCGAGGTGATCGGCCGCGCGCTGGACCGGGCCGGGACGGCGCTGTCCGAGCTGCGGCTGGTGCTGCCGCACAACGTCAACCTGATGACCTGGAAGCGGCTGTGCCGGCTGATCGGACTGCCGCTGGACCGTGTACTGCTGGACAACGTGACCGAGACCGGGCACGTGTTCTGCGCCGACGCGTTCGTGAACTACCGCACCGCCCGGGAGCGCGACCTGCTCCGGCCGGGTGACAGGTACCTGGTCGCGGCGGTGGGCGCCGGGGACGGCGCGACGTTCGCCGCCATGGTGTTCGAGCACTGACCGGCGTGCGGGAGGCCACATTGGACGACGGGCTGCGCCTGCTGCGGGCCGCGCGGCACACGGTCACCGGCCCCGCCGCGCTGCTCGGCGATCCCGTGCTGCGCGAGCGCAGCGCCGGCTACCTGGCGGACCTGACCCGGCCGTACGGACTGCGCGTGCCGGACGGTCTGTTCGACGCGCCGTCGGGGGCGCTGGGCCAGTCGTACGGGGAGATGGCCGCCGAGCTGATCCCGGCGCTCGTGCCGCCGGACGAGCCGGTGGACCTGCTGGTGCTGGCGTTCGCCGTGCACGACGTGCTGCCCGGGCGGGCCACCGCGGCGTACCTCAGTCACGTGTGCCCGGGCACGCCGATGTCGTTCGCGCTCTGCGACCAGGGTTCGGCGGCGGCTTTCACCGGGCTGCGGATCGCCCGCGAGTACGGGTGCCGCCGCGCCCTGCTGCTCACCGTCGAACAGGCGGTCCTGCCGTACGACACGGCGGTGCCCGTACCGGCCCGCCACCGGGCCGTGGCCATGCTCTACGGCACCGCCGACGACGACACCGCCCGGACCGGCGGGACGCGGGTGACAGGGCTGCGCCAGCACGCCGACGTCGGCCCCGGCGACGTCGCGGCGCTCGCGGCGGCCGAGGTGCACGAGCTGACGGCCGGGCGTACCGATGTCGCGGTCGTGCTCGGCGCCGACCTCGCGGCCGCGTGGCCCGGCCCCGGCGGCGGCGCGGTGACCACCGGTCCACCGAGGCAGCCGTCCACCGGGGTCTGGTGGGCGCTGCTGGACCGTCTCGCCGGGGACGCGGCGCGGCCCCGGCCGGTGGTGGTGGCCGACTACGAGCCCGGCCTGGGCTACCTGAGCGTGGCCGCGCTGGCGCCGGCGGGCCGGTCAGAGCACGTCGGCGAGCGCGGCGCGGACGAACGCGCACAGCCGCTCGTTCGCCTCCGGGGCGCCGACGGTGATCCGGACCCCGGCGCCTGGTAGCGCCATCACCAGGATGCCCGCCTCCCGGGCCCGCTCGGCGAACGGCACGGCCCGCTCCCCCAGCGGCAGCCACACGAAGTTGGCCTCGCTGGGCGCCACGGTGAGCCCGAGGCCGCGCAGCGCGCCGATCAGGCCGGTACGCGCCGCCACCAGCTCCGTGCACCGCCGGGTCAGTTCGGCACCCACCTCCGGCGTCAGGCTCGCCACCGCCGCCGCCTGGGCGAGCGCAGAGGGGAAGAACACCGCCCCGGTGAGCGCGGCGGCCCGGGTGAGCCGGGGCGGCACCACTGCGTACCCGACGCGCAGCGCGGCGAGCCCGTACGCCTTGGAGAACGTGCGCAGCACGCAGACGTTGTCGTACGCGCGGTACAGGTCCATCCCGTCCGGCGAGCGCGGGTCGGTGACGAACTCGCGGTACGCCTCGTCCACGATCACCGGCACGTCGGCCGGGATCCGTTCCAGGAACGCCTCGACGTCGTCGCGGCGCAGCGCCGTACCGGTCGGGTTGTTGGGGTTGCACAGCAGCACGCACCGGGTCCGGTCGGTGACCGCGTCCGCCATGGCCGGCAGGTCGTGGTCGTACCCGTCCATCGGGACCGGCACGGCGCGGGCGCCGGCGTTGCCGATGATCAGCGGGTAGCCCTCGAACGACAGGGCCGGGTGGACGACGTCCGGGCGTGGTCCGAGGGACTGCACGAGGTGCTGGCACAGTCCGGCCGAGCCGGGGCCGACGAGGATCGCCTCGGGGCCCACGCCGAGCCGCGCCGACAGCGCCGCGACGAGCGCCGACGACGTGCGGTCCGGATAGCGCTGGAGCGTCGCGGCGGCGCCCTCGACCACCCGCCGGATCCCCGGCAGCGGCGGGTAGGGCGTCTCGTTCATGGACAGGTCGGCCGGGGGTTGCGTCCCGACGGCGGTGGCAGGCGTCATCATCGCTCACTTTCCGACGGAACCGGTGGGGACGAGGTGTGCGCGTGCCGGTCGGCCAGCAGCCCCAGTTGGTAGAGCCGGTCGACGGCTGACAGCGGCCGCACGTCGGTGCCGGAGAGGTTGCCGGCGGTGAGCCCGAGCAGCCGGGGGTTGGCGGCGGTACGGCGCATCATCCGCGCGCCGAGCAGCTTCGGCAGCCCGGACACGGCGGTGATCATGCGGGAGGCGTTGTGGCTGACGGTGGCGACGTGGTCGAGCCGGGGCCGCCGGGCCGCCTCGAAGGCCCGCAGCGCCCGGTCCACGGCGGCCGGTTCCGGCGCGCCGCCCTCGGCGGCCAGGCAGGCGGCGAGCGTCTCGGCGTCACCGAGGGAGCTGTTGACGCCCTGCGCGGCCATCGGGTGCACCGCGTGGGCGGCCTCACCGGCGAGCGCGAGCCCCGGTGCGGCCAGGCGCGCGCTGCGGAGCCGGTACACCGCGAGCAACTGGCGCCGGTGCAGGCTCGCGCGCACGGCCGGTTCCAGCGGGCTGATCGCCGGCACGTCGGCGAGCAGCCGTCCGCACCACGCGTCCAGGTCCACGCGGCCCCGGAACTCGTCCGGTCTGACCTGCACGTAGAGGCGGCACCGCCCGCCCGGCAGCGGGTAGACCAGGCAGAGTCCCCGGGCGGTGCGGTAGGCGGACACCTCGTCGGCCACCTCGGCGCCGTCCACGTCGAAGGCGACCAGGCCGTGCGGGTACTCCCGGCGCTCCACGCCGATCCCCGCCGCGCGGCGCAGCGGCGAGGACATGCCGTCGGCCGCGACCACCAGCGACGCCGCGATGTCCCGCTCGGCGCCGTCCGCGACGACCCGGACGCCGTCGATCCGCCCGTCGTGATCGCGCCGGACGCCTGTCACCCGCACGCCCCACCGGACCTCCACACCGGCCGGCAGCCGGTCGGTCAGCACCGCGCGCAGGTCGCCGTAGTCGGCGCAGAGGATCTGCCGGTACGCCCCGGGCAGGCCCGCGTAGTCCAGGCAGAGCAGCGGCTCGCCGTACGCGTCGCGGATGGCCAGCCGCCCGACCGGACGCGCGCCGGTGGCCCGCAGGGCGTCCAGCGCGCCCCAGGAGTCGAGGATGCGTACCGTCTCGGGCTGGAGGATCTCGCCCTTGGCGATCGACGCGGGAGCGCGCTGCCGGTCGAGCACGAGCACCCGCAGGCCGAGCGCGCCGAGCGCGTGCGCGCAGGCCAGCCCGCCCGCGCCGGCGCCGGCCACCACCACGTCGGCGGTCATCGGGCCACCGCGCCCGGTGCGGCGCCGGACCGCGTGGCGGCGGCCCGGCGGTACTCGCCGAGCGTCCGCAGCGCGAGCGCCTGGGTGATCACCGCGTTCGGGTACCGCATGTGGTGGCGGATGTAGTTGCACACCCGGGCGGCGGGCCAGGCGCCGTCCGGTCCGGCGGCGGCCACCAGCCAGGCGACGCCCCGGTCCACCGCGTCGGCGGCGTCCGGATCGCCGGTCGCGAGCAGGCCCTGCACCGCCCAGGACGTCTCCTCCACAGTGCCGCCGGTGCCGTCGCCCGGGCCCCACGAGCCGTCGGGCAGCCGGGTGTCGCGCAGCCACCGGGCCGCGCGGCGCACCACCTCGTGCCGGGCGTGCCCGACCCGGGACAGCGCGGCGACCACCGCCGCGGTGCCGGAGGTGTGGTCGCGGTACCACAGGTTCTCGAACGTGCCGGCGGGCGCGGCCCGGGTCAGCAGCCAGGCCGCCGCGCGGGCGATCGCCGGATGGTCGTCCGGATACCCGGCGTCGTGCAGCGCGAGGATCGCCTGACTGGTGATGGCCGGGCAGGGTCCGTCGTTGGCGAGCCGGGTGTCGCGGACCCACAGGCTCCACGAGCCGCGGCTGTCCTGGCGGCCGACGAGCCACGCCAGTCCCTGGCGCAGCACCGGGTCGGTGCCGGCACCGGGGAGTCCGGCGAGCGCGGAGAGGATCTCGGCCGACTCCAGCGTGACCGGCCAGCCCCGGGCGTTCGAGTAGCTCCACCCGCCCGGCGGCACGTCCAGCACCTCGAACGCCTCAGTCTTGCGGGCGGCGTGGAGGAACTCCCGGGTGGCGTGCAGCCGGGGATCGTCGGCGTAGCCGGCCGCGATCAGCCCGGTCGCCGCGTACCCGGACCGGGTGAGGTCCAGGTTGCTGACCGCGTCCCAGGATCCGTCGGGGCGTACCGCCCGGCGCAGCCAGCCGACGACGGCGCGGGCGATGTCGGGCGCCTCGCCGCTGCGGGCCAGACCGAGCAGGACGAGCGCGGCCGGCCACGGGTCCTCGCTGAGCGCTCCGGTGCGGCCCTCGTGGTCGTGGATGGACCGCAGCAGCCGTACCGCCGCCGGACGGGCGCGGCGCAGCGTGGCCCGGCGCAGCCGGCCCGCGGGCAGCATGTCGGCCTGCATCAGGGCCAGCCCGACGAACGGCGCGGTACGGAACGACAGGCGCTGCCGGCGTACCCGGTCGAACAGGACGATCTCCAGCGGCAGCCGGCGCAGCGGGCCGGCCTCGGCTGTCATCCCGGCCATGGTGAGCAGTTGCCGGCACAGCAGCGAGATCGCCGGATCGGTGATGGTGTCGACGCCGCCGAGCGCGGCCAGCCGGGCGCGGCCCGCCGCAATCGCGTCGGCGCTGTCAGCCGGTGCGCTCAGCGCCAGCGCGGCGACCGCCACGGCGGTGGGTACGACGGCGGTGCCGGCGCCCACGACGCCACCCCAGCCGCCGTCGTCGTGCTGCGCGCGGCGCAGCCAGGCGGTTCCGGCGTCGACCAGGTCGGCGCAGCCGGACGGGTCGGCGGCGTGCAGCGCGGCGACAGCGCCAGCGGTGCCGAGCACCGAGGCGGGTGGGTCGTCGCTGAAGGCGCCGTCGGGGCGGCGGCGACGGAACAGCGCCTCGGCACCAGCGGTGAGGGCCTTCCCGACGGCCTCGGCGGTCACAGCGGTCATGGCGCGTCCTCCAGAGGCAGTCGACTGTGGGTGGCGAGGGTCAGGCCCGCGACCGGCGGGCCGAGTTCGTGCCGGACGCGCATGCCGCGCTGCGCCAGCCAGGTCAGCAGCACCATCGGCAGCGCGAGCGCGAGCTGCACGGCGACGCCGAGGCCGAGCCCGACCGCCGCCGAGGCCAGCACGACCCGCTCGACGACCAGGACCGAGTGGGCGCGCAGCGCCACCAGGACGGGCATCCCGTCGCGGCGCGCCACCAGCGGAGCCAGCGCGGCGACGCCGGTGACCAGGACGACGAGCACAGTGGCGAGGTACGCCATCCGTGTGCCCGGCTCGGCCAGCAGCCCGGCGGTCACGGCGGCGCCGATCGTGACGGCGTAGAGCGCCACCACTGTCCGTACGGCCGCCGGCACGCCCCGCCCCACCGGCAGCGTGCGGTAGCCGCCGGCACGATCGCCGTCGATGTCGCGCAGCGCGCCGACCAGGTTGGACATGGCGTCGTGCGACCAGAACGCGACGGCGAGCGCGAGCAGCACCGGCACCGCCCAGTCCCGGTCCGGCGCGATCCCGGCGGCGAGCGCGCCGTAGCCGAGCGCGACCGCGCCGAGCGCGCCGCGGACCAGGTTGCCGGCGATCCCCCGGGCCTTGAACCACCTGCTGTACGCGACGATGCCGCACGCGGCCAGCAGCGCCGCCACTGTGGTGCCCCATCCACCGAGTACGGCCAGGACGCCGAGTGCGGCGAAGCAGGCGCTGCCGCACCACAGTGCCGTGCCCGCGCGCAGCCGGCTGGACGGGATCGGCCGGTGCGGCTTGCTGCCGGCGTCGAGGTCCCGGTCGAAGTAGTCGCCGAGATAGTGGCCGCCCAGCCAGCCGGCGGTGGGCGCGGCCCAGGCCGACAGCAGCAGCCACGGATCGTGGCCACCGGCCACTGCGGCGCCGGCCAGGCCGACGAGCCCGACGTACCAGAGGGTGTAGGGCCGCCAGGTCTCCACGTGGGCCCGCAGTGCTCGCACGGCGCCGGCCGTGCTCACGCCATCTCGCTCGTCATCCAGGCCGCGATGCCGGTGAGCACGTCCGCGCTCGCGGACGGGGTGAGCGCTGCCAGCTCGGCGCGGGCCCGCTCGGCGTGCTCCACCATCAGCCGCCGGGCGCCGTCGACAGCGCCCACCTCGCGGAGCAGGGCGGTGACCCACTCGACGTCGCCGGGACCGGCGCCACGGCGGTGCAGCACCGCCAGCAGTTCCACCCGTGCGGCGTCGCTGATCGCGTCGTACGCCAGCAGCAACGGCAGCGTGGGGCGGCCGTTGTTGAGGTCGCTCGTCGCGGGCTTGCCGGTCTGCTCCGGGGTGGACAGGTAGGACAGCAGGTCGTCGCGGATCTGGAACGCGGTGCCGACGTGCTCGCCGTAGCGGGCCAGCGCGGAGGCCACCAGCGGGTCGGCGCCGCCGAGCAGCGCGCCGATGTGGCACACGGCGCGGAACAGCGAGCCGGTCTTGAGCCGGATCATCTCCGGGTACCAGCGGGCGCCCGCGTCCAGGTCGCCGACGAGCCGCGCCTCCAGCGCCTGGCCCCGGCACAGGTCCTGGCCCGCCTCGGCGAGCGCGGTGACGGCGGCGACGACCGACGCCGCGGGGACCGCCCGGCCGCTCTCCACCATCGCCTGGAAGGCGTGGAAGATGAGGTGGTCCCCGGCCACGATGGCGCCGGGGATGCCGTACGCGACCGGGACCGCCGGGCGGCCGCGGCGCAGCGTGTCGGCGTCGATGATGTCGTCGTGCACGAGCGTCGCGACGTGCAGGTATTCGGTGCCGAGCGCGGCGGCGAGGACGTCCCGTGGTGATCCGCCCACCGCCTCGGCGGCGTGCAGCGTCATCATCGGGCGGAGCATCTTGCCCGCCGGCAGCAGCGCGTAGCGCACGATCGCGTCGAGCTGGTCGGGCGTCTCCGGCCACCGCCGGCCGAGTTCGGCGCGCAGCAGCCGCCCCGATTCGCTGCGGGCCAGGTCGTCGATGAAGGGCGGATATCGCGTGGAGCCAGCAACCGTCATGACGCGTCGACCCTTTCGCCAGGGATCGGCTAGTCGCCACGCGAGACGTTACCGGTAGGTCCTCCCCGGAACAACCATTGATAAACGCGCATGGACATGGGTGGCCGCAAATGTCGCGACAGCATTCTTCAGCACATTGACCGATGCGCAGAGAAATCCGCCGTTTGACCCACGGCCGCCATCTCGATGCATATACGTCAATGTTCGGGCGCACGGGACGGCACCGGACAGGTTCGGCTCCCTCGGGCCCGCTCAGGCGCCGGCGGCGAACTCCATGAGCGTCAGCCCGTCGGTGCCGTGGTAGGTGCGCCGGGGCGCCAGGCCCGCGGCGGCGGCGAGCGCGGCGAACTCGGGCAACCCGCGCTCCCGGCCGCCGACGAGGACCAGCATCCGCAGGTCGTACGGGGACAGGTGCGGCACGTGCGGCACCGTCGGCAGCACCTCGATGACGAGCACCCTGCCGGTGGTCCCGGCCGCCTCGGCGCAGCGCCGCAGGATCGCGGTGGCGTGGGCGTCGCTCCAGTCGGTGAGCGCGCGGGAGACCACGTACACGTCGGCGCCGGGCGGCAGCGGGGCGAAGAAGTCCCCCACCACGGTCTCGGCCCGGTCGGCGAGGCCGCAGGCGGCGAACGTCGCGGCGGCGGTGGCCACCGGCTCGTCGCGGTCGACGAGCGTGCCCCGCAGGTGCGGATGGGCGCCCAGCACCTCCCGCAACAGCCCGCCCGCACCCCCGGCCACGTCGACCACGTGCTTCGCCTCGTGCCAGGGGTAGAGCGCCGCGACCTCCGGGGCGGTGAACCGCTGCTGGCTGAGCATCAGCGCGTCGAAGTAGGCCCGGTGGTCCGGGTGGGCGTCGAGGTCGGCCCAGAAGTCGCGCCCGTGCACCTCCCGGTAGCCGGGCCCGCCGGTGCGGATCGCGTGCGGCAGGCCGGTCCAGGCCAGGTCCATCCGCGCGCCGAGCCCGCCGAGGTCCAGGTAGGCGCCGTGGCCGCCGCCGTCGCGGTCGCAGAGCAGCTCGCCGACGTCGGTGAGGCCGAACACGTCCGGCGACACCTCGACGAACACGCCCCGGTGCACGAGGTAGCGCAGCAGGCGGCCCAGCGCGGCGGCGTCCGCGCCGCAGGCGCCGGCCAGCTCACCCAGACCGGTGACGCCCGCGGCGATCCGGTCCGGCACGCGCAGCGTCACCGCCGTGCGGACCGCGAACGGGGTGGCCAGGTCGGTGAGCCGGTCGAGCCGCTCCCCCGCGTCACCCTCGATCTGGGCATCGATCGACACCGGCGCCTCCTCCCGCGTCGCGGGCCGGCACCGCCGCCCCCGCCGGTGCGCATGCTTCCAGGCGTACGGCGGGTGAGTCAACGACGACGGCTGGTGAGGACATTCATGGACGTGGAACAATTCGCGGACCAGCCGAGGCGCGCAGACCGGAGGGATCATCGATGACCACATCCATCGCGGCCGAGGTCCGGCTCGTCTCCGGCGCGCTGGGCGCCGAGGTCCACGGCATCGACCTGAACACGCTCACCGACGAGGGTTTCGCGCTGATCCACGACCTGCTGCTCAAGCACCAGGTGGTCTTCCTCGCCGGTCAGACCGGGCTGACGCCGCAGGCGCACGTCGCGTTCGGCCGCCGCTTCGGCGAGGTGGAGCTGCACCCGTACCTGCCCCGGCTGGACGGACACCCGGAGATCGTCGTCATCGACTCCGCCGACGGCGGCAAGGTCGACGTCTGGCACACCGACATGACGTTCCACCAGAGCCCGCCGATCGCCTCGATCCTGCACCTGATCCAGTTGCCCGACGTCGGCGGCGACACCATGTGGACCAACCAGTACCGGGTCTACGAGGCGCTCTCCGCGCCGATGCGGGACCTGCTCGACGGGCTGACCGCCATCCACGTCATCCGGATCGGCACCGAGTTCACCAGCCGCGCCGAACACCCGGTGGTCCGGGTGCACCCGGAGACCGGGCGCCGCTCGCTGTACGTCAACCGGCTGTTCACCTCGCACATCCCGCAGCTGACCCGCAACGAGAGCGACGCGCTGCTGGAGCACCTGTTCACCTTCTCCGAGAGTCCCCAGTTCACCTGCCGTTACCGGTGGCGGACCGGGGACGTCGCGGTGTGGGACAACCGGGTCACCCAGCACTACGCCGTGAACGACTACGACGGGCTGCGGCGCGGGCAGCGGATCACCGTGCTCGGCGACCACCCGACCGGGAACGAGCCCCGGTGGGAGCACTACGTCCCGGCACCCGGCGAACGCTACTGGCCGGGCCGGGTCAACGCGGTGGAGAGCTACTGACCGCCGGTCACCAGGTGACCGGGAAGGAGGCGATGCCGCCGTTCATCCGGTCGTGCCGCCACGGGATCTCCGCCAGCGGCACGGCCGGAGACAGCGCCGGCATCCGGGTCAGCAGCGCCCCGAGCGACAGCTCCACCTGCATCCGGCCCAGCGCCGTGCCGAGGCAGAAGTGCGGCCCGAAGCCGAAGGTCAGATGCGGCACACCGGGCCGGCGGTCGATGTCGAAGACGTTCGGCTCGGGGAAGAACCGGGGGTCGCGGTTGCCGGCCCACGGGATCGCCATCACGCAGTCGCCGGCCCTCATCCCGACCCCGCCGAGGACCAGGTCCTCGCGGACCACCTGTACCCGGAACATGGCGCTCACCGACGTGTAGCGCAGGATCTCGTCGGTGGCCGCGGCGAGCTTGCCCGGCGCGGCCCGCAGCTTCGCCAGCTGCTCCGGGTGCTGGAACAACGCGCGCAGGCCCGCGCTCGTCGAATTGATCTCCAGCCCGCCGAGCAGCACCCCCATGGCCAGCTCGACCAGTTCGGCGTCGACCAGCTCGTGCGCGCCGCCGCCGCGGACCCAGGCCGAGAGCAGGTCGTCGCCGGGCTCGGCCCGCTTGCGCGCCAGCTGCCCGGCCAGGTAGTCCCGCAGCTCGGCCTGCGCGGTCATGGCGGCGGCCGAGCCGTACGCGGTGACCGAGTTCAGCCCCTCGATCCAGGCGTAGAACCGGGGCCGGTCGGCGGCCGGGACACCGAGCACGTCGCACACCACGAGCACCGGCAGCGGCGCCACCAGTCCGGCCACCACGTCGGCCGGGCGCGGACCGGCCAGCATGGCGTCGACCAGCTCGTCCACCAGCCGCTGCACCCGGGGCCGGAACGTCCCGATGCGCCGGGCGGTGAACGCACGGCCGGCCACCCGCCGCACCACGGCGTGCGCCGGACCGTCCATGTTCAACTCACGGGGACCGCCGCCGTCCGGTGTCGCCGTCGCGCCCAGCGGCAGCCGGGAGAAGCGGGGATCGGCCAGGACGGTGCAGCAGTCCTCGTAGCCGAGCACCAGCCAGGCCGCCCGCCCGTCGGGCAGCCGCACCCGGCTGACCGGCTCGGCGACGACCATCTCCAGCAGCTCGGCGGGAAGGTCTCCGGTGAACGGTTCGAACGGATAGGAACGCAGCCCGGAATTGACTGTCGCCGGGCCACCGGGCAGCTGATCGCGGTCCACGTCCGACATCGGCTAAGAGTCCAGCATCGGTTAGTCCGGCGTCAATATCCGTCGCATGCGTCCGCGGCCTTCCGCGTACCGGTGCCGATCCCCTAGCATCGGTTCTCCAGGGCTGCCGTTTCGCCGCGCGGATTGGTGGGATTTGACTGCGCCGCTGCGAATTCTGATGTCGACGTGGGGCTGGCGGTCGCATTTCTACAGCCTGGTCCCGCTCGGCTGGGCGTTGCAGGCCGCCGGTCACGAGGTGCGGGTGGCGAGTCACCCGTCGATGGCCGCCACTATCAGCGCGGCCGGGCTCGCCGCCGTACCGCTGGGCGCGGACGTCGACTTCGCCGAGGCGTTCGCCGACCGGATCGGCACGGTGGCCCCGCTCGCCGGTTCCGCGCCGGCCGGCGCGGTCGTGCCGGCGATCACCGCCGACGGCGGGGTGGTCCGGTTCGCCGACGCCGTCCTCGACGACCTGGTCTCCTTCGGCCGGTCCTGGCGGCCGGACCTGGTCCTCTGGGAGCCGTTCAACCTGGCCGCGCCGGTGGCCGCCGCCGTGCTGGGCGTGCCGGGCGTGCTGAACCTGTGGGGGCCGGACTCCTCGACCACACTGCGCATGGACCCGGATCAGGTGGTCGGGCCGCTGGCCGCCCGGTTCGGGTTGCGCGCCGCCGACGTGCCGCTGGACGGCGTCCTGACGCTCGATCCGGTGCCGCCGCCCATGCAGGTGCCGACGGCGCGCCCCGGCCGTCCGGTGCGGTTCGTGCCGTACAACGGTCCGGCC
The DNA here is from genome assembly GCF_001029515.1 of Micromonospora sp. RV43. NCBI lineage: Bacteria > Bacillati > Actinomycetota > Actinomycetes > Micromonosporales > Micromonosporaceae > Micromonospora > Micromonospora sp. RV43. The sequence continues at coordinate 24,127 of NZ_LEKG01000069.1, forward strand.
GTGGTGCCGGACTGGCTGCGCCGCCCGGCGGGCCGGCCCCGGGTGTGCGTCACGGCGGGCACCATGATGGCCGCCGCCGGGTTGCACGACCGGTTCGACCTGGGCGGGGTGATCCGGGCGGTGGCCGGGCTCGACGTGGAGGTCGTCGTGGTGGTCGAACCGCGTCAGCACGAGGGGCTGGGCCCGCTGCCGGCCCGGGTCCGCCTGGTCGACGGGCCGCTGGCCGTACGGCTGGTGCTGCCGACCTGCGCCGCGCTCGTGCAGCAGGGCGGGGCCGGCACCACCATGACCGCGCTCGCCTACGGCGTGCCGCAGCTCGTCCTGCCGCAGGTCAGTGACCAGCACTTCAACGCGGAACGGCTGGCCGCCACCGGCGCCGGCACCTCGCTGACGGGTGAGCAGGCCACCGCCGACGCGGTCCGGGAACTCGTCGGCGAGCTGGTCGGTGACGGGCCCCGGCGACGGGCCGCGACGTCGATGCGCGACCGGGTCCACGCCATGCCCGCCCCCGCGGATCTGGTGCCGGCGCTTGCCGCCCTGGCCCGGGGCGGCCCGATCTGAGGAGTCGCAGATGACGCAGGAGCCACCGGCCATCCCGTACCCGCTCGCGCCGGCTCCGACGATCTACCACCCGTCGCCGGACTACACCCGGATGCGGGAGACGTGCCCGGTGGCCCGGGTCGAGCTGCCCGACGGGGCGTGCGCGTACCTGGCCACCCGGCACGCCGACGTGCGCCGGGTCTTCACCGACCAGCGGTTCAGCCGGGCCGCCGCGGCCGGCCCGAACCGCCCGACCCGGGAACTCGGCTCACTCGCCGAGGACTCGCTGATCGGGATGGATCCGCCCCGGCACACCACGATGCGCCGGGCCGTCTCGCACGCGTTCACCGTCCGCCGGGTGGAGGAGCTGCGCCCGCGGGTCGCGGCGCTCGTCGACCGGATGATCGACGAGCTGGAGGCCGCGGGTCCGCCGGCCGACCTGATCACGCACCTCTCCGGTCCCCTGCCGATCTCCGTGATCAGCACGCTGTTCGGCATCCCGGAGCGGGACCGGGAGCGGGTACGCCAGTGGTCGGACGCTCTCGTCGGCGACTGGGACGCCGATCCGGACGCGCCCCGGGCCGCGCTGGAGGCGTTCCGCGAGCTGATCGACGAGCGGCGCCGCGAGCCCGGCGACGACCTGATGAGTGCGCTCATCTCGGTCTGGGACGACCACGACGACCTGACCGAACGGGAGCTGGTGTCGGTCACCGCCGGGATCTTCGTGGGCGGGCACGAGACCACCACCAACCAGCTCAACCTGTTCCTGCTGGTCCTGGCCCGCCATCCGGAGCAGCTGGCCGGGCTGCGCGGCGACGATCCGGTGGCGGTGGCCCGGGCGGTCGAGGAGCTGTCCCGCTTCATCCAGCTCGGCGACAACGGGGTGTTGCTGCCCCGGGTCACGACCGAGGAGGTGGAGCTGGGCGGCGTACGCCTGCCGGCCGGCGCCGCGGTGCTGCCGGCGATCGCGTCGGCCAACCGGGACGCCACTGTGTTTCCGGGCGCGGACACGCTCGACCTGACCCGCGTGCACAATCCGCACCTGGCGTTCGGCGCCGGTCCGCACCACTGCCTGGGCGCGGCGCTGGCGCGGATGGAGTTGCAGGAGGCGCTGGGCGCGCTGCTGCGGCGGCTGCCAGGGCTGCGGCTCGCTGTCGACGAGGCGGAGCTGCGGTTCCGGCCCGGGCTGGTGGTGCGCAGCCTGGAGTCGCTGCCGGTGACCTGGGACCGGTGACCGGTCAGCCGCCCGCCGACCCGGGGACGACCCGGGTCGGCGCGGCGGCGTCGAGCGCCGCCTCCACCGCCACCTCCTCCACGCCGCGCAGCAGCCGTTCCGCCTGCTCCTCGGTGAAGCAGCCGAAGTCGAAGATGACCTGGAGGTGGACCGTCTCCGGCTGGTCCTCGACGGTGATGAAGACCTGCTCGGGCAGGTGGTCCAGCGGGCCGTCCCAGACCAGGAACGTCTCGTCGGCCCGGCGGCGGATCCGCTCGGCGGTCACCGGGTCGTCGTGCAGCCCGCCGTCGGCCGCCTGCCGGGTGGTCACCCGCCGGTCGTTGATCCGGCAGCTGATCCGGGCCGGGTACCCCCGTTCGGCGTCCAGCCGGGCCGAGACCTCGGCGAGCTGGGCCGGGTCGTAGTAGGCGTACTTCCCGGCGGAGACCGCGGCCCGGCGGGCGCGCGCCACCACCTCGTCCACAGTGGTGTCCGCGGTGTCGACGCGCAGCACGCCGTTCTGGCTGAGCGGAGCGATGGCCTCGGCGAAGCCCGGCCGGAACCGGTTGCCGACGATGAGCTTCGCGGTGAGCGGGCTGACGCCGGTGGCCCGGCCGATCGCGACCGCGATGACCGCGAGCAGCACGCGCGAGGTGTCCGTGCGGGTCCGCGCCGCGATGGCCCGCACCGCCAGGTACGCGGCGGGCGAGCTGAACCGGCCGTGCCAGTACCGGTGGCCCCGGCGCCCGCCGGCCTTCGGCTCACCGAACGTCAGCGGCGGGACGTCCCGCAGATGCTCGGCCCAGTGGCGCACGGCCCGGTCACTGAGCCGGCGCAGCGGCGGCGTCTCCTCCCGCCGCCCCAGGTCGAGGATCTGCACGGTACGCGGGTCGGCGACCCGGCGGACCGGCCGGCCGGCCAGGCCGAGGTCGGCCAGGATGAGGGACGTGGCGGTGCCGTCCACCACGAGGTGGTCGATCGTCAGCACCCGGTGCACCAGCGCACCGCGGTGCCGGATCACCGCCATCCTCACCGACCAGTCCCGGTAGAGGTCGTAGTGGCTGAGCAGGCGGGCGTGGCCCAGGTCGTAGGCGAACGCGGCCACGTCGGCCGGGTCCGCGTCGTCGGGTACGTCCACCACGTCCAGGACCGTCTCGCCGCTCGCCGACACGACCTGGCACGGGCCGCCGTCGTCGCCGGCGCCGAGCCGCATCCGCAGCGCCGGGTGCCGGGCCATCAGCGCGGCGAACTCGGCCGCCACCTGCTCGATCGTGACACCCGCGGGCATCGGGTGGGCGCCGCTGACGTTGTGCGTCCAGCCGGTCTCCCGCATGTCCTGCATGATGGCCTTCTGCCCCCAGGTCAGGGGCGCGGTGCCGGCGCCCGGCCCGGCGAACGCCACGGGAACCTGGGCCTGGACCGTCTGCGCGAACACCCGCTCATCAGAGCAACGCGCATCGGTTTGTGTCAACGTGACGGCGCACGGTTACGCTGCCGTCCATGCGGGACGCCGTCCGGGTCTGGATCGTCCCGGTGGCGGTGCCGGCGGACGAGCTGGCCCGGTACCGGGCGGTGCTCGACGCGGACGAGCGGGACCGGGCCGCGCGGCTCGGCGCCGGGGCGCTGCGGGACCGGTTCACAGTGGCGCACGGCGCGCTGCGCGTCCTGGCCGGGCGGGCTGCCGGCGCGCCACCGGCGGCGCTGACCTGGCACCGCGGCCGGTACGGCAAACCGGCGCTGACCGGCCCGTGGAGCGGCCTGCACACGAGCCTGTCGTACTCCGGCGACCTGGTGGCGGTCGCGCTCAGCGAGGGCCGTCCGGTCGGGGTGGACATCCAGCACGTCGCGCCGGGCGGTGACCCGATTTCGGCGTCCGCGCGCTTCTTCGACCCGCGGGAGGCGCGGCACGTCGCCGCCGGACCGGACCCGGCCGGCCGGGCGCTGCGGTTCACCCGGCTGTGGGCGCGCAAGGAGGCTGCGGTCAAGGCGGCCGGGGGCCGGCTGTGGCCCAACCTCGCCGTGCCGGTGCACCGGGCCGACGTGGTCGAGTGCGTCGAGCCGGCCGGCCCGCACCGGCTCGCCGACCTGCGCACACCCGCCGGGTACGCGGTGGCGGTCGCGCTCGCCGGCGACCGGCCGTACGCCGTCGAGTGCCACACCGGCCTCGGTCACGATCGGTGACGATCGCCGTACCCGTTGACACCCGCCGATGTCCCCTGCTCTGATGACTCCATGCCGACGCGCATGATCGACTCGCGGGACGCCCGATGCTAGAACACGACGCGCCGGCCGACGCGCCGCCCCGTGACCAGGTCGTCGACCGCCTGACCGTCCTGCTGACCCGAATGCTCCGGCCGGACGCGCCGGTCACCGAGCAGACCCAGCTGATGGACGACCTCGGCCTCAGCTCCTCGCTCGGCCTGGAGCTGCTGCTGTCGCTGGAGGACGAGCTGGAGATCCAGATCGACGTCGAGGAACTCGACGAGGATCGGATGGCCACGCTCGGCGACCTGGCCGACTACATCACCGCCAACTCCACCCCGCGCTGAGCAGGCCGAGACGTGGACCGGCCCGGCCTGAGCGTGGTGGTGCCCGCGCACGAGAACGGCTCCGCACTCGACGCGACGCTGCGGTCGCTGACCCGGCAGACGCTGCCGCCCGGCGACTTCGAGGTGATCGTCGGCGACGACGGCTCGGCCGTGGCGCTCGGCCCGGTGGTGGACGCCTACCGGGACCGGCTGCGGATCGACTACGTCCGCAGCGAGCGGAACCGCGGCCGCAGCGCCAACCGCAACGCGGCGGCGGCCCGGGCCCGCGCGGACACGCTGATGTTCCTCGACGCCGACACGGTGGCGCATCCCGGGCTGCTGGAGCGGCACCGCGACTTCCACGCCGGTCGTGCCGGCCGGCCCGGGGTGCTGCTCGGCCAGCGGTACGACCTGGACTGGGCCGGCGCGGACGCGCTGCGCCGGGGCGAACCGGTCGCCCCGGCGATGCTCGACGCCGAGCGTGGCGACCCGCGGCTGGAGGACATCGCCCTCCCGCAGCGGACGGACGACTTCCCGAGCGCGCCCTGGGTGCTGGGCCTGACCCACAACGCCTCGGTGGACCACGAGTCGTTCCGGCGGGTCGGCGGCTTCGACGAGGCGATGGTCAAGTGGGGCTTCGAGGACCTCGACTTCTTCTATCGGGTGTTCCACCTGCACGGCGCGCCGCCGGAGCTGTTCCGGCTGGACGTCGACGCGCTCTCCTACCACCTGCCGCACTTCCGCAAGACGTCCAACGGGCTCGCCTCGATGGACAACATGAAGTACCTGCTGCGCAAGCACCTGCGCTACGACGTCGAGGTGCTGTACGGGCTCAACACGTTCGGCCGGCACCTGGGCCGGATCCGGCTCTACGGCCAGGCCATCGAGGCGTACCGGGCCGGTGGGCTGGGCCGGCCGGACGTCCTGCCCGCGTCGCTGCGCGAGGAGCTGACGGCGAGCGCGGCGCTGGTCGTCGGCAACGGCGTGTCCACGCTGGACCTGGGCGCCGGGTCGCACACGTTCGATCACGACGCGCCGGTCGGCGAGACGAACTCCCACCTGCTCGGCACCGTGCTCCAGCAGTTCAAGGCCGGCGCGCTGGACCTGATCGTCAACGTCGACATGTGGCGGTGCCTGCTGCCCGAGGACCTGCCCGCGTTCCTCACCCGGGGGCTGCTCAAGGCCGACCGGATCGAACTGGTCGCCACCCGGACCGGCCCGGACCAGCGCGCCCTGCTTCCGGTGCCGCTGGTCGCCGACCTCGACTACGTGGCCGACATGCTGCGCCCGCACTTCACCGTCGCCGTCGCCGCGTACGACACCGCCACGGTGATCACGCTCCGCTGAGGTACCCGGCCGGCCAAGGGGCCGCGCCGCTCAGGCGGGCCCGGCCAGGACGAGGCTGACGTTGTGCCCGCCGAAGCCGAACGAGTTGGACAGCACCGCGTCCACCGCCGTGGCGCGTGCCCGCCCGCGGATGTGGTCGACCTCGCCGTCGCGCTCCGGGTCGTCCAGATTGTGCGTGGGCGGCAGCAGGCCGCGACGCAGCGCCTCGACCGCGACGGCCGCCTCGATCACGCCGGAGACGCCGAGCATGTGCCCGGTCACGCCCTTGGTCGAACTCAGCGGCGGCGGGGCGGCGCCGTACACCTCGGCGAGCGCGGCCAGCTCGGCGGCGTCCCCGGCCCGGGTGCTGGTGCCGTGCGCGTTGACGTACCCGATGTCGCCGGGCACCAGCCCTGAGTCGCGGACGGCCATCCGCATGCACCGGGCCGCGCCCGCGCCGTCGGGGCGCGGCGTGGTCGGGTGGTGGGCGTCGTTCGTGGCGCCCCAGCCGAGCACGTCGGCGTGCCGGTGGGCCCCGCGCGCGGCGGCGTGCGCGGCGCGTTCCAGGACGAACACCCCGGCGCCCTCGCCGAGGACGAGCCCGTTGCGGCGGCGGTCGAAGGGGCGGCTCGCGGCGGCCGGGTCGGCCCAGCCGCGGGCCAGCGCGCGGGCGTTGCCGAACGCGTCGGCGAACGTCGGGAACAGCGGCGCCTCGGCGCATCCGGCGAGCACCACGTCCGCCTCGCCGGCGCGCAGGATGCGCAGCGCCTCCCCGATCGACTGCGCCCCAGCCGCACACGCCGTGCCGATCGACGAGGTGTAGCCGTGGATGCCGAACTTGATCGCGATGCGGGCCGCGCCCATGTTCGGCAGCGTCCCGGGCAGCATGTACGGGCTGACCCCGAACCGGCCCCGCCCGGCGCGGGCGAGCACCTGTTCCTCCAGCGTGGACAGACCGCCGACGCCGGAGACGACGACCGCCACCCGGTACGGATCGACGTCTTGGCCGATCCGCAGTCCGGCGTCGGCGAGCGCGTCCTCGGCGGCGCGCAGCACCATCACGATCGACCGGTCCACGACGCGTGACTCCGGGCCGGGCAGCACGCTCGCCGGGTCGATCGCCGGGGCGAACGCGGCGACGTCGACGACGCCGTGCAGCGGATGGCCGGCCGGGGGCCGGGTGAGCCCGGAGCGGCCGTCGCAGACCGCGTCGAACACCTCGGCGGCGGTCGCGCCGACCGGGCTGACCAGTCCGATGCCGGTGACGGTGACCGGTTCGCGCACGCTCACCGGAACCGCTGCGCCGACGTGGGCGCCGGGACGCCGCGCGGCCGGGTGCCGTGCCCCGACATCGGTCAGTGCGCCGAGGCCGGTGCGATGCGCGCCGCCACCGTCCGGCTGAACTCGCCGACGGTCATCATGGCGAGGTCCTCCGCCTCGTCGTCGTCGAAGGCGACCCCGAACCGGTCCTCCACACGTACCGCCAGCTCGGCCAGGCCGAGGGAGTCCACGTCGAGCCCGGCGGGACCGAAGACGGTGTCGTCGTCGACGTCGGAGACGTCGTACTTCATCTCGGTGAGTGCGGCGAGGAGGAACGCGCGGATCTCGTCGGTCATGCCCGGTGTTTCCCTTCCACGGTGTCCTGGCGGCGCACTCGACCTGCTCGACGGAACCTGTGAGGCGCGGAGCGGACACTCCGCGTAGCATCGACCTTACTCGATCGGATTGGTTTGGCAAGATATCCGGTCGGTCAGCCGTACCGGAAGCCGGTCGTAGCCGCGCAGCATCAGCGCGCGGCGCGGCCCGGGTTCGGCGGCCAGCGCCGGGAAGCGGTCCAGCAGGCGGGGCAGGACCAGCCGTCCCTCGGTCCGGGCCAGCGTCGCCCCGAAGCAGTAGTGCGGCCCGGCGCTGAACGCCAGGTGCCGGTTGTCCGTGCGGGACGGGTCGAACCGGTCCGGGTCGGGGAAGCGGCGCGGATCCCGGTTCGCGGCACCGGTCAGCACCACCACCGTCCGGCCCGCCGCCACCGGCAGGCCGGCGACCTCGGTGTCCTCGGCGGCGTACCGGACCGCGAAGTGCACAGGCGGCTCGTACCGCAGGATCTCCTCGACGTACGACGCGGCCAGCGACGGATCGGCGCGCAGCGCGTCCCGGGCGTCCGGCCGCTCGGTGAGCAGCACCAGCCCGTTGCCGAGCAGGTTCGCGGTGGTCCGGAACCCGGCGTTGTACATGATGATGAGGTTGGCCAGCAGCTCGTCGGCGCTCAGCCGGCCGGGCTCGTCGTCCAGGCCGCGCAGCAGCGCCGAGACGAAGTCGTCGCGCGGCGCCGCCCGGCGCGCGGCGACCAGGTCGGTGAAGTACGCGGTCAGCTCCGCCGCCGCCACGTTGGCGGCCCGGACCTCGCGCATGGACCGGCGGCCGATCTCCAGCACCGCGTCGAACGCGCGGACCCGGGACGGGAACCACTCCCGGTCCGCCTCCGGCACGCCCAGCAGCTCGCCGATGACGTCACTGGGCAGCCGGAGCGCGAAGCGGGCCATGAAGTCGACCGGCCGGCCGTCCGCGCCCTCGGCGGCGAGCCCGTCGAGCAGGCCGTCGGCGATGCGCCCGATGGCCGGTTCCAGCGCGGCGACCCGGCGCGGGGTGAGGGCCTGGGAGAACAGGTGCCGGACCCGCAGGTGGTCGCCCTCGGCGGCGTTGAGCATCGACGACTGGAGGATCCGGATGACCTGGTGCTCGCGCCAGCGCACACCGGCCCGGTCCAGGTAGTCGGCGCCGAGCACCCGGAAGACGGGGTCGCGCAGCACCCGGTTGACCGCGTCGTACCCGTGCACGACGAGCGCGTGCGGGTCGGCGGGCCGCAGCGCGACCGCCTCTCCCGCCTCGTGCAGCCGGGCGTAGAACGGGTACGGGTCGCGCCGTACCTCGTCGCCGAGCAGCTCGTCGAGGGAGATGGTCACGCGCATGGCCGCTCCTCGCCGACGCCGGCGAGCATGTCGGCGGTGGTGTGCGCCCGGATGCCGGGTGGCACCGGGTCGGCGAACCGGGCGACGACCGCCCGGACGTGGGCTTCGGCGGCCCCGGCCAGGCCGTCGTAGACGGCCGCGAACAGGTCCCGGGCCGCCCGGCGCGGCCATCCGGCGGGCAGCAGTTCCAGTGGCAGCCGCGGGTCGAGCGTGGGAAACCGCCGGTACGTGTCCATCACCTCGGTACGCGCCCGCACGGCGGCGGCGCCGTCGACGGAGCCGAGCCGCGACACCAGCGGCGTCCACCGCCGCAGGAACGCCTCATAGTGCCCGCTGATCGCGTCGACGTCCCAGGCGTCCACGGGGGCGCGCTGGCCGATCGCGTCCAGCGCGTCCTGCCGTCCCCGGAACACCGTGACCGCACCGAGGGCGAGCTGGGCCAGCCGGGCGCACGCGGGCCCGGCCAGCTCGTACGGCGAGATCCACAGCCCGTCGTAGAGCGGCGCGAAGCCCAGCCAGCGCAGCTGGCCGCGCAGCGCCCGGCGCTGCGTGCCGTGGTCCTGCGGCAGCGAGAAGGCGACGATCGTCCAGCATCCGTCCCACGCCTGCGTCTCGGCGGTGGAGGCGGTGATCCAGTTCCCGCCGGCGGACAGGTCGGCGGCGGCGGCGCGGCTGAGCCGGTAGAAGCTGTTGCGGCCCTGCCGGCTGCCCTCCAGCACACCGCGGCGGGCCAGCCGGCTGATCGCGGTACGCGCGCCGGCGCTGGTCACGCCGGCCTCGCCGAGCAGCGCGACGATCGCCGCGGACGGCAGCGCGGCGCGGGTACGCAGCGTGTAGTCGGTCAGGAGCGTCACCGCGACGCTCTGCGGCGAGGTGCCGGCCTGCCGCCGGGGCAGCCGCGGCGCCGGTCCCTCGTCCGGGTAGATCTCCTCGATGTCGAACGGGCTTGCCACACGCGCTCCGGGCTCGGCTCAGGGACGGTGCCCCGACTGTAGACGAACGCCGCCGCAGCTCATCGGAGGGTATCGATTGACACTTTGCCGTCCGGCCGGAACACTATGTGCCACACGACGGAGCCGGGCCGGGCGAACCACGTCAGTGGGTGAGGCGCGACACCGCGGCGGCCCGGGTCGCCGGCGCGGGGCGCATCCGCCCGACCCCGCCCGCACAGGGCGATCGAAGGAGTCTCCGTGAGAATCAGAGCCAAGATGGTGGTGGCCCTGGCCGCGTCGCTGGCGGCGGCCGGCCTGGTGATCCCCGCCGTCCAACCCGCGTACGCGGCGTCGCTGACCGAGGTGACCAGCTTCGGCGACAACCCCGGCCGGATGCGCATGCACGTCTACGTCCCGGACGCCCGCCCGGCCCGGCCGGCCACTGTGGTGGCCATGCACGGCTGCGGCGGTTCCGGCCCCGGCTTCTACTCCGGCAGCGAGTTCGCCGGCCTGGCCGACCGGTACGGCTTCATCGTCATCTACCCCAGCGCGACCCAGCAGGCCGGCTTCGGCAACTGCTTCGACACCTGGTCCGACGCGGCCAAGCGGCGCGGCGGCGGCAGCGACCCGGTGTCACTCATCTCGATGGTCCGCTACGTCCAGCAGCAGTACGGCGCAGACCCGGACCGGGTCTACGCCACCGGCAGCTCGTCCGGCGGCATGATGACCAACCACATGCTGGCGCTCTACCCGGACGTCTTCAAGGCCGGCGCGGCGTTCATGGGCGTGCCGTTCAACTGCTTCGCCGGCGCCGCCGACTATCCGCCCGGATCCAGCCAGTGCACCGGCGGGAACATGAACCGCACCCCGCAGCAGTGGGGTGACGCGGTCCGCCAGGCGTACCCCGGCTACACCGGTCCCCGTCCCCGGGTGCAGTTGTGGCACGGCACCAACGACACGCTGGTGCCGTACTCGCTGCTCCAGGAGACGATCGAGCAGTGGACGAACGTGTTCGGCCTCAGCCAGACGCCCACGTCCACCGACACGCCGCAGTCCGGCTGGAACCGGCGGCGCTACGCCGACGGCACCGGCACCGTGCAGGTCGAGGCGTACAGCATCCAGGGCGCCGGGCACAGCCTGCCCTCGGCCGGCATGGCCGCGGCCGCGGTGGCGTTCTTCGGCCTGACCACCACGCCCGGCCCGACCA